>NZ_DEXN01000012.1:289-18716 GCF_002364155.1 Alcanivorax sp. UBA3183 | reverse complement strand
ACCCCCCCCTTCGACACACTGAATCTCCCAACTCAAGGCATCTCCCCTTTCAGGATGGCATCGATCCGCTCGCGCATTCTCTGAGGGTACTCCGGGCTGTACTCGGGCCAGCGGCCGGGCACCAGATAGGACTCACTGAGCCATGCCACAAAACGGGTGATCAAATTCCTATCAAAGGGTAGAAGATCTGGATCTGCCACCAAAGCCCGCAATTCATCAGCATTGTCCGCATGGGCTACCAGTCCCTCAATGTTGTAACAAGCATTGCCCAACGTAATCACCGGACTCCCCAGAAGCAGACTTTCGATTCCCACTGTGGAGTTGATGGTGATAACACCTCGTGAGCGGTCAATTAACTCCTGAGTGTCATTAGCATTGGCGTACAGAATGCGAGGATGGCGCTGATGCAGTTGCGGATAGCTTTTTTTGGAGGTGGGGTGCTCCTTGACCACATAAACTGTGTCACTAGGCAGTGCATCCAACGTCTCCTCCAGCACTTCGTGGAGCCGTTCCATGGACTTGATCCAGGGAGAGTGGATCAGAATCTGGGTATCATCGTAGACTTGGAAAGGCACAAACATATAGTTTTCGGGTAGCGTTATTGGCTCCCCCACAGGTGTCCTCGGCGGACGCCGTACCAGGGTGCTATCCACATGGATCCCCTGTGGCTCATAGGCCCGATAGAACGCCGGATCACGGGGCATACCGTTAGCGTAATTGATTCCCTTGCCATCAATCACCATAGTATTGGGTAGATAGCCCAGCTCTAGATAAGCCAAGGGAATACCCTGCTCACAGGCCCAGGCAATCACTGCTTGCTGCTTGTAATGCTCACCGTTAAGCACAAACACTAGATCCGGACGGCGACTGTCCGCTTCCCTTAGGATACCTGCCATCAAATGGACAATACGCAGGGCCAGACCGATACGGAACCAACGGCCGTGAGCGCCATTATTGAGACGCCCTTTATCAACCCGAAAACGCAACCAGTCCGGAAGCGCCCCACGATGTTGCCAGACCCAACGCAGCGCTCGCCAAGTCTGACCCAAACCTGGATGTTTGGCATTGATCACTGCGCCGTCCACCGGCATCTCATTCTTCAATGCCTGGAAATGTTTTTCCTGGTTACGGCTCATTGCCAGGAAGAGTACGTAAGGCAACGCCCGGTTCATCCGCTAGCCTCCTGTCTTCTGCCTAGGCGAAAAAGCACTGTCACTGATCAGCCCCCGCTGCTCCAGGGCAGCATAGAGCAACGTTTCCTGATAGTGCGCTTCGGCAGGGGAAAGTTTTTCCTGAATATGGTCTTCCGCATCCAGTCGGTAACGGTAGCCATAAATCAGATCCGTCATGATCTTGGTGTCGCCCTCCAGCAGACTGGCATTTGAGGGCGCATTCCCCTTACGCGTCTGAGAATATAACAGCAAGGGTTGCGTGTTGGCGCCATGCAGCAGGGAGCGGCCGAAAATTTCTGCCTGGCATTCTATGCCGAGCAGATCCAGCACCGTGGGCAGCACATCAAAGTGAGTAGAACGGGTCACTTCCCCGGCTGGCAACGCAGGGTGGCTGATCATCAAGGGCGTACGCACCTGTCCATTTACGCTGGAGCTGGAATGGGACACATAACCGAACTCACCAAAGCTCTGACCATGGTCACCGGTATAAATAATCAGAGTGTTGCCTAGATCACGCCGCTCGCCCAACGCTTCGAGAAACGTCTCAAGCACCGCGTCAGCTTCCTCTGCCGCGTTTCGGAAACTGATTTCTCGCCCTTCGCCCTGATGCCGGGAAAAACGCTCCTTGTTCACCACATGATAGGGAGAGTGGGTCTGCTCATTTTTTAGATGCAGAAAAAAAGGCCCATCGCCCAAGGCCTCATCCACGGCATCCAGGCTGTCCAGAAACCCATAGTCTCCACGCTCAGGATCCAGTGACAACGTATCCCGGTCCAACACTTTGTCAAAGCCGATATCCGACAGAATATCGCAGAGGTTAAAAAACCGAGTGCGGGAAATCATCATGTAAGCGGTGCGGTACCCCTGCTCTTTCAGCAGCGGCAGAAAAGGATAGTCATTGTTGACAGGGTAATTGCCCTGATAGAGATGCTGAATGGCCCTGTTAGTATTCGGGCAGCAGGCATAATGCATATGCGAGACCAGGGCATCCCGGGCAAAACGTTCGAGAAAGTCGAGGCGCGCCCCCTCATCATTGAACGGCCGGATAGCGTCCCTTGCCAGCGACTCCATGGTTACCAGAATCACATTGGCGCCCTTACACAAGCCAAAGCTGCCACTAGGCTGCGGTGACGCCATCGGCAGTGTTACCTGCCGATCGATATCCTTTTGTTTCAGGGACACGGAACGGTGTGGACGCAGACTGGCACCTTTGACAAGGTCCCTGACCGGAGAACGCACGGTAAAAAAAGGCGCATCCGAAAACTGGGCCACCAGCTTCAGCCCTGCCACCACCAGCAACAACACACCAGCAGCCAGAACCTGCCACAACGACCAGTTCACGGGAAGCCCACCAAGGTAGCTCAACAGGTACGCAATCCCTGCTAGCAGCCCTAGCCACACGGGAGCACCGATCAGACGAAACCGGCTCTTGGTTATCCCCATCAAGAAAAGTACGATCACACCCGCAACAGCAATATTGCGGCCGGACACACTTCCCTCTAACTGAAGGTAAAGCGCTGTCAAAAAGAGCACAATGGCAAGCGGCGTAGCCAGGAACCAAGAACGCTTTACCAGCGCATCGATGATCTCTCTGGAATCCCCGGAGAAACTCTCCGCCCCCTGCAAAAATATACGCAAATTGCTCAGGTTGACCTCAAAACCAAACAGGTGAACCAGAACAGCATCCAGCCACATTATCAGTAACGACAGACCGACCAGTGCTACCAGCCCCCCATAGAGCCAAGGAAAAGGAAAACTGGCCGACACCACCGCAGCAGCCAGAAAAAGCACCCATACATCATCCAGCCGTGGCCGGGTGTCCACATAATTACGCAGCGCATAAATCTTGCGCTGCATATAAACAATCGCTAGCGCCCCACTGAATAAAAGTGTCAGCGACAGCCCCTGCTGAGACCATTCAACCATCACAACTGTGATCCGTATTTTTTTCGATGACGTTTTGCCAGCTTGTCATAGGCCGGCCCCATGTCACGACATACCTGAGCCACAGAGCGCCCCCGCTGGCGCGCATAATTGGCCAGCATGGCTTCCACAATGTACTCGCTGATCTTTAATTCACGGGCATTGATCAGAAAACGAGCCAGGTCGCGACCGCAGCGCTTATTGCGAAACCATAGAGGTTTGCGTACGCCATCGAGATCAATTAGCACCAATTGTGGCTCACCGCGTGTCACCATCCAGTTGGCCCATTTGGTGTCACCGTGGACATAGCCAGCACCATGCAACCGCACCAACGTGTTGGACACTTCATCGAACAGCCTGAAGGCTCCGCCAATCGCATCCAGCCCTCGGTTCACGGCAACCGACTTTAGATCCTCCGCATCCAGGGCCTCACAGACAAAAAACGATGACGAACAGTCGCGTCGATGCTCGACCAGAAACGCCAGCGGCCGAGGGACTCGCACACCGATATCCTGTAGCGCAGCCGACACCCGAAACATACGCTGAGCACGAAAAACGCCGACCCATGCCAATAACCGCCGCAGCACACCTTTGGCCAGATAGTGCTTCACAAACACCGTGCCGGAAGGCGTTCTCAACAGGCGGGCCTCGACTTTACCACCCTGCTTGAGCACTGTGTGTTCCCCATCAAACCAGGGTTTCACGCCCGCTTTATCCAGCAGAAGCGACACCGGCCCTGCATCACGGTAAACCAGTCGAAAATCAGCGGTATCGTGGCTTTTCAGATCCACCTGGGTGCCTCCCGGCCTTTATCCTTCAGATAAAGCGCTTCCGCCCGCTTGCGAACCGCCAGCCAAAAACGGCTGTCTTCCTCAAGCGTCTGTCGCCAGGACTTGCCCATATAAATCGCCATGAGACGCAACAGATCCCGGCGGGTCAAGCCAATATCCATGGCGGAATAAAACAGTCCGCTCACGTCTTTCACTTGCCAGCGCCAAGGCACTTCGCGACGAAGCTGAGCCCGGTGTAGATCAATCAGGAACAACGGCGCCTCGCCATCACTCGCCTGATAACGGCTGAGCTCCATCAGAAAATGACACAAGTAAAAATCGCGGTGATTAATGCCTACATCATGCATGGCCCTGGCAACCTGTGCCACATTAGCCAGCAAGGAGCGCTTGAACTCCGGGCAAGGAGACTCCGCCTGCCACCACAGGCCCACATCCTCTAGACTCAGAGTATCTACCAAATCATCGGTGATCAGGAAGGATTCAACCCGCGCCGGATTCAACCCCCGCTCGCCATAACCAGCAATAGTCATGGTATGCAGTCCGGCAGCGGTTACCGCCTCTATGGCACGCACTTCGGAAAGCGCACTCACAATCGGAAAACGCAGCTGGCTCAGGTTCTTGAGCACCTCTCCCCAGCCCACACCACGATGATGCTTGAGAAAATAGCTTTTCCCATCCACAAAAAAACGCAGGGTCCGCCGCCCTTCCCGGGCACGAAACACCTCTCCATCCAGGGACTCGACACAGGCAAAGGGGTCTCGGTCTTGCCACGCCCGTGCGAATTCATCCCTGAGAAACAATTTGGTCATGAGTTTAGCAGAGCCTCGATTTCTTCCAGCACCTGTTGATGCATGCCGAACAGGTCTACCCGTTCGGCATAATCCAGCGCCGCCTGACGGTAATGGCCACCTTTACCGGAAAGCATATCGGCCAGGGCCTGATCCAATTGCTCCTGTCGGAACGGACTATCCACCACCTGCCCCGCTTTAGATTCACGCACATAACTCGCGTAGCCACAGGCTGCCGTGGTCAGGATAGGCAGGCCCGCCACAAGGGATTCAACCAGCACCATGCCGGCCGCTTCATGAGACGCAGGATGGATAAGCAGGTCAGCCCCTTGCAGGAGGGCGGGAACATCATCCCGGGCGCCGGCAAAAATCACCTGGTCAGACAACCCCAGCCTCTCGATATCGCCAACGAAGGGAGCACTGTCATCCTCACCCACCACAAGTAGTTTGACTGCCTCGGGATCGGGCAGACTGGCTATAGCCTGCAACGCCCTGCCCAATCCCTTGCGACGAAAATCAGATCCGAGGAAAAGCAGCAGACTCTCGCTATCCGCCAGCGAAAATTCCTGTCTTACACCCGCCCGTAACTGCTCGGCATTATCCCCGGGGCGGCGATCATTACGCACTCCTGGAGGCAGAACCCGATAGCGGCTCTCTGGCAAGTCATATTCACCCAGATAATCATCTCGCTGGCTGTTATTCAGGAACAGGATGCGAGTATGGCTCCCCGAACTGAAAAGCTGTTGTTCCAGCCGCAGGTAGGTCCGGTAGCGGGGCAAAAGACGAGTAAAGGCATTCTTCTCCATAACCCGCACGGCAAAACAATCATCGGCGGCAAAATACAAATCCCCGCCAGGAACGCGATTGAATACCATCAGCACATCAGCATTCACTGACTGCTTAAACTTCTGCGCCCGTTTACCAAACGCCACCATCGCCGCATGATTCGAACGCGGCGTCACCTTTTCTATAGTGACCTTGAGCCATTCTGGTCGCGGCCCATCCCAATCCGTGGTCAATACCTCCACCGAGTGACCGGCCTGGACACACAACTCCGCTACGCGAAGAAAATCTCGCTGAAGCCCCCCGTAAGGAAAATAGCGAAACAGCGCGAACGCCACTGTCCTATGTTGCTGCATCATCCACTCAGCTCCCGTAAACGCTGCCAGACAAAACCCGGTTTCAGACTGCTGAAGCAAGGCGGTACAACCCCCTGGCCCAGCACCCCACGATAGGTACATTTTTCCTGCACGCAAGGCGCACAGGGAAAGTCCGCCGCCAGCGAGTAGGCGCGGACGCCCCTCACTCCGGTGAGCACTGGATCTGTAGGACCGTACAACCCTACGCCCGGCAACCCTGCCGCAGCAGAAAGGTGGGCCAGCCCAGTATCCACCGCAATAAAAGCGTCCCACTCCAGTAGCTTGTCAGTGAGGGCACTCAACCCCATCGCAGGCAGCACCGTTGCACCTTTCAGCCCTGCCACTAGGCGTTCGGCACGGGATTTTTCCGACTCGTTGCCCCAGGGCAGGAAAACTCGATGGCCTTCACTGGTAGCCAACTCCAGTAACTGGCGCCAGAAGGCCTCCGGATAATGCTTAGTCGGCCAGGTGGTGCCATGGCAAAACACCAGTTGTGCCGGGCGGCTCAAGGTTGTGGGCACATGGCTGCGCGGCAGGCCGTAATCCGGGGCACCATCGGGCAGGTCGTACGACAGCGCCAGCGCAAACAGTTGCCGCACCCGGTCAATGGCATGCTGACCCTTCGCCACCGGCAGAGGGTGATCGAGAGCCCTGGCAGACAAGCCTTCCCGGGCGGACTGTTTATCCAGCCCGAATTTTTCCCCGCGCGCCAAACGGGTCACGAAGGCGCTCTTGATCAGGCCCTGGGCATCAATCACCGCATCATAGGACGTTGCCTGAACGGCGGATTTGAAGGCGGCCCATTCACCGGAGCGGCGAGCCTTGAGAGGATGTTTGCGCCAGCGGCGCAGGGCACAAGGGAAAACCTGATGGACCGCCGGGTGGCGACGGGCCAGATCGGCAAAGGCCTCTTCCACCACCCAGTCCACCTGCAGATCGGGAATGGCCGACAGCGCATCAGTCAGCGCCGGCAAGGTGTGGATCACATCCCCCATGGAGGAGGTTTTGATCAGCAGCACGCGCATGTCAGAACCCGCTCGCCGTCAACGTCAGGCATCCGCGCTTTCCAGCTGCTGCAGGGCGTCGATCACCTGCGAGGGGGGCAACTGGCGCAGACAGTTCAAATGCCCCAGCGGGCATTCCCGTTCGAAACAGGGGCTGCATTCCAACCCCAGCCGTACCACTGCCACTCTATCACCCAGCGGTGGCGTAAACCCCGGCGAGGTGGAACCGTACACTGCTACCAGTGGACGCTTGAGGGCGGCGGCAATATGCATCAGCCCGGAATCGTTGCTGACCACCGCAGTGGTGGCCGACAACAGATCCACCGCCTGCTCCAGGGAAGTATTACCCGCCAGCACCACGGCATGCTCATCCGCACTGTTATCCAGCATCTCGACGATGGTATCAGCCACGGGCTGATCCTTGCCGGAGCCGAAGATCCATACCTGGCCACCGTGCTCAATCCAGTGCTGTGCCACCGCCGCGTAATGATGCTCCGGCCAGCGCTTGGACGGACCGAATTCGGCACCGGGACACAGGCCCAGCACCGGCCGTTGCGTATCAAGGCCATGTGTCGCGATAGCGTCTTGAAGCGAGTCGTCACTGACTTCCAGGTGCGGCGCAGTAATGGTATCCAGTTTCGGTGCCGGCGCATCCGGTGACAGCGCCAGCGCTACAAAGCGCTGCACCATCAATGGGTGACCTTCCTTGTCCAGCTTGCGCACGTCGTTCAGCAGGCCGTAACGCATTTCCCCACGCCACCCGATACGCTGCGGGATCTTTGCCGACCAGGGCACCAACGCAGACTTGAGGGAATTGGGCAGCACATAACTCTGCTGGTACTGACCACGCAGGGATTTGCCCAGCGCATGTCGCTCACCCAGCTTCAGGTCGCCATGATCGAAAGGCAGCGATAGCGCCTCGCGCACTTCCGGCATGCGCGACAGCAACGGCCGACACCAGGCCGGCGCCAGCACATCGATGGCACAGTCCGGGTATTGGCGACGCAGTTCGGAAAAAAGGGTCTGGGCCATTACCATGTCACCGACCCAGGACGGGCCGACGACAAGGATGGCGGAGGGCGAGTCGGACAAGAATGCCGGCATGCGCCTGCTCAGCTCACGTAAGTGAGCCAGCCTCCGTAGTTTTCATCCTGTTTGCCGCGCACCAGGTCGAAATACACCGCCTGCAACTGCTCGGTAATCGGACCACGCTTGCCTGCGCCAATGATGCGTCCATCCAGCTCCCGAATCGGCATGACCTCTGCGGCGGTACCCGTGAAGAAAGCTTCATCGGCGATATACAGCTCATCACGAGTAATGCGTTTCTCACGCACCGGATAACCTCGCTCTTCGGCCAACTGAATGATGGTTTTGCGGGTAATGCCGTCCAGACAGGACGTCAGCTCCGGGGTGTAAAGCACGCCGTCGCGAACCAGGAATACGTTTTCACCGGAGCCTTCTGCCACATAGCCTTCGTTGTCCAACAACAGCGCCTCATCGGCACCGCCGGACAGGGCTTCATTAAGGGCCAACATGGAATTCATGTAATTGCCGTTGGCCTTCGCCTTGCACATGGTGATGTTCACGTGGTGACGGGTGTAGCTGGAGGTTCGCACCTTGATGCCCAGCTCCAGGGCTTCCGGAGACATGTAGGACGGCCATTCCCAGGCTGCCACCATGACATGCACTTTCAGATTGTGGGCGCGCAGGCCCATCCCTTCGCTGCCATAAAACGCCATCGGGCGCAGGTAAGCGTGGGGCAAATTATTTTCCCGAATAGACGACAGGTGCGCCTCGTTGATCTGCTCTTTGGTGAAGGGCAGTTTCATGTTGAGGATATGCGCACTGTTGAAAAAGCGGTCGGTGTGATCCTGCAGACGGAAAATCGCCGGCCCTTTTGCCGTCTCATAGGCGCGCACACCTTCGAACACACCCATGCCATAGTGCAGAGTGTGCGTGAGCACGTGAACCTTCGCGTCCTGCCAGGGAACCAGTTCGCCATCCAACCAGATAAAACCGTCTCTTACAGCCATCGACATGGCAGTGATACTCCCAGAGCTAAGGACCTGCAGGTGTCAGCCCTGCAGGTCGAACCAGTGCTTCCAGATCGCTCGCACGCCTTCACGCAAATCGCGGAATTGAGTGTCGTCGACAATGGATTTCTCTTTGCGCAACGAGGCGCGATGAGCCGCGGATCGGTAAGCGAGGTACGCTTCCCGCAGCAGGCCGGCATCCTGTGCCGACATAATATCCAGTGCAGCCAGTGTTTCGAGCAGCCGCACATTATCGGTGAAGCGGGTCAGTTCACCGTGGGAGGAGGCCCATCTCAGAACCCCGTATTGCACCATAAATTCGATATCAACGATACCACCCGGATCCTGCTTGAGATGGAAGCGCTCCTCCCCTTTCTCCCCCAGGTGGTCAACCATCTTGTCGCGCATGGCCAGGACATCTTCGCGCAGCTTGTCCAGGGGACGCTCGGCGCACAGCACCTGGTGGCGGATCGCATCAAAGCGCGCCCGGGCCCGGTTGCAACCGGCCACCACGCGGGCACGCACCAGGGCCTGATGCTCCCAGGTCCAGGCTTGATTGAGCTGATACTTCTCAAAGGAATCCATGGAACTCACCAGCAGACCGGCACTGCCGGAAGGCCGCAAGCGGGTGTCCACTTCGTAGAGCTGACCGCTCATGGTACGGGTGGAAAGGATGTGGATGATGCGCTGCCCCAGGCGAGCATAGAATTGCTCGTTGGACACCGGCTTGTCGCCATCGGTCACGCCGCCGCTGGCTGCATCGTGCAGGAATACCAGATCCAGATCGGAGTTGTGGCCCAACTCGATACCGCCCAGTTTGCCATAGCCCGCCACCACGAAATCCGGACTGCAGGGCTGGCCATCGGTCCGCGAGGGGCGGCCGTGGCGCTCCACCAGCGGCTCCCAGGCGAGCATCACCACCTGGTTGAGAATGCTTTCCGCCAGCCAGGTCAGATAGTCACTGACCTTCATCAGTGGCAGCACTTCGGTCACTTCCGAGGCAGCCACCCGCAACAGATGGGCCTGCTTGAAGTTACGCAGCACCTCCATCTGCTGTTCCAGATCATCCTCGGCCACGCGCAGCAACTGCTGACGCAGCTCGTCGTCCAGCTCTGCCCGCTCCGGTGGCGAATAGAGAGTGCGCACATCCAGCAATTCGTCCAGCAGCACCGGATGCAGAGTGAGGCGCTCGGCAATCCAGGGGCTCGCGCCGGACAGCTTCACCAGCTGGGTCAGCGCACTGGGATTTTCCACCAACAGGGCGATGTAGGCACTACGGCGCAGTACCGCTTCCACAAAGGCCAGCAGCCGCACCACGGTGGTTTCGCCATGGCCCTGATAACCCAACGCCTCCAGCAGCAGAGGCATCAGCCGGTCCAGACGCTCGCGGCCGATCGCCTGCATGTTCTGCACCGAGCGACCTTCACGGAAATTATTCAGATGGGCGTAGACCTTGTCGCCCTCCTGCACGCCGATGGCTGCCAGTTGGGCCGCAGCCTGGGCCTCATCCAGCTCGCCCAGCCACAGATCCAGCAACTCCTGATCAGCGCCCTGGGCGGCATCGGTTTCCTGCTCCGGGTCTGCAATCACCTGGCTGAAATGATGACGCACGCTTTCCCGGCAGCGACGCAACTTGCGCTCGAAGGCGGCCCGGGCGGAAAAGCCCATGGCGAAGGTCAGACGCTGCCAGCCAAGCTCGTCGTCCGGCAGGCGCTGGGTCTGCTTATCGGCTACTCCCTGTAATCGATGCTCTACGTCCCGCAGGAACAGATAGGCTTCGGTCAGCTCATCCGCCACGTCCTCGGGCAGCAATTCCAGCTCCACCAGTTGCGGCAGCACCTTGATCAGGTTCGGTTCCCGCAGGGCCGGCAGCTGGCCACCACGGATCAGCTGGAACGCCTGAACGATAAATTCCACTTCACGGATGCCGCCGGCACCCAGCTTCACATCCGCCTGCATGCCCTTGCGGTTCACTTCCCGCTCGATCAGGGACTTCATCTCACGCAGGGAGTGGAAGGCCCCGTAGTCTATATAACGACGATAGACGAAGGGATTGAGCCGCTTGATCAGGCGTTTTCCCGCCTGCAGATCACCACCCACCGGGCGCATCTTGATCAGCGCATAACGTTCCCACTCGCGTCCCTGGGTCTCGTAATACCCTTCCATGGCATCGAAACCAATGGCCAGGACGCCGCTCTTGCCCCAGGGGCGCAGGCGCATGTCCACCCGAAATACGAAACCGTCGGCGGTGGGCTGGTCCAGGGCCTTGATCAACTGCTGGCCCAGGCGCACGAAAAACTGGTGATGGCTAAGGCTGCGTCGCTCACCCTCGATTTCGCCTTCATGCTCATAGGCGAAAATCAGATCAATGTCCGAGGACAGGTTCAGCTCCCGCGCCCCCAGCTTGCCCATGGCCAGCACCACCAGCTTCACCGGCTTGCCATCCGGCCCCACCGGGGTGCCACTTTTCTCACAGGCCCAGCCGTGCAGCACGGTCAGCGCTTCCTGTATCAGGGTATCCGCCAGCAGCGACAGATCCGCCACAGTGCTGTGATAATCCCCAATCCCGGCCAGATCCCGCCAGATGATGCGCACCATATGGCGGTGGCGCAGACGGCGCAGGGTACGCTTGAGTTCATCCTCGCTGTGACAGGCGGCCAACTGCTCCTGCACGGTCTGACGGAGCGAATCCTCAGCCAGGGCGCCACTCGGATCACTGTCCTCAAGCCACTGGCCCAGGCCCGGATCACGCTGAAACTGCTGCGCCACATAGTCGGAGCCCGCCCACACCCGGGGCAGGTCATCAAGCAGGGCGTCGGGGATACGGTGACCGGATTCCACAAAGTGTTGCCAGTGCTGGCTGACCAGCACCGACAGTTCATCCGGCAGAGCGTGATATTGGGGTTCTTTCATGGGCGGCTATTGTCGTACGGGAGGGAGAGAAAGGCTAGAGGGCAGGAAGGAGTTGCACGTTGAAAGTTCAAAGCTGAAAGGCGCGGGAAGAGCCTGGACCGCTTAACTCAGGCCGTGCCCGCGATTCACGATCGCAGGTTCGCCATGCAAGCAAGCTCCTACAGCGGCCTAATGAGTCATGCTCACAGACGGGACAGCCATGCCGCGCGAAGCGCCGCCTTTCCCGGGTGCCGCCAATCCTTTCTTCGCGCCTTTCAACTTTGAACTTTCAACTTGCTCATTTTCTATCCCAGCAAAATATCCTGGGACGGCGTCACCCGCATTACCTCTTCAATGGTGGTCAGCCCCTTCGCCACTTTCATGGCGCCGCTGATGCGCAGGGGCTTCATACCATTCTTGAGCGACTGACGGGTGAGGGTTTCCAGTTCGGCGCCCCGGGAAATCTGCTGTTTCAGGGCGGTATTCAGGGGCATGGTTTCATAGACCCCCACGCGACCCAGGTAGCCGGTATCCCGACATTCCAGGCAGCCCACCGGCCGATAGATAACTTCCGGCGGCTTCATCTTGAAGGGGCGCACCAGCTCCTCCCAGGCCTGCACATCGGTCTCCGTGGCTTGCTTGCAGTGAGGACAGAGGGTGCGGATCAGCCGCTGAGCCATCACCCCCAGCACCGTGGCGCTGATCATGTAGGGCGGCACCCCCAAATCCACCAGCCGGGTAATGGACGACGGCGCATCGTTGGTATGCAACGTGGACAACACCAGGTGACCGGTAAGTGCCGCCTGAATCGCCATGTCTGCTGTAGCCAGGTCACGGATCTCGCCGATCATGATGATATCCGGGTCTTGGCGCAGCATGGCCTTGACCCCCTGGGCAAAACTCACGTCGATATTGGCCTGCACCTGCATCTGATTGAAGCTGGACTCCACCATTTCGATGGGGTCCTCAATGGTGCAGACATTCACCTCGCTGGTGGCCAGCTGCTTTAGGGTGGAATACAGGGTGGTGGTCTTGCCTGAACCGGTGGGCCCGGTGACGAAGATGATCCCATGGGGATGCGAGGTCATCCGCTGCCAGGACTCATAGTCCTCCGAGGTGAAGCCCATCTGCTCGAAGCTTCGCACCAGGACATCCGGGTCAAACACCCGCATCACCATCTTTTCCCCGAAGGCAGTAGGCAGGGTGGAAAGTCGCAGCTCGATCTCATCCCCCTCCGGCGACTTGGTCTTCAAACGGCCATCCTGGGGTTTGCGCTTTTCCGCCACATTCAGGCGACTGAGAATTTTCAGTCGGCTGGTCACCGCCGCCATGATCGCCGCCGGCAGTTCGTAGACATCGTGCAGTACGCCATCGATACGGAAGCGCATCTTGCCGGTTTCCCGGCGCGGCTCCAGGTGAATATCGCTGGCCCGCTGGGAAAACGCATACTGCAGAATCCAGTCCACAATATTGACGATGTGCTGGTCATCCGCGTCATGATGCCCCTTACCCACTTCCAACAACTGCTCGAAGTTGGTGATGCCGGACATTTCCTGGCCGGTTTTGCCGGAAGCACCGGCGATGGAACGGCTCAGGTTGTAGAACTCAACGCGGTAGCGGCGCAGCTGCTCCGGGTTGGCCAGCACCACCTCCAGCTCCCGGTCGCGCAGCACCTGCTTGAGGTGGGCCTGCCAGTCACGCACAAAGGGCTGATCGCAGGCCACCACCACCTTGTCGCGCAGCACTTCCAACGCCACGATGCCGTGGCGCTCGGCAAAGGCGTAGCTCATCACATTGGTGACCTGGTCCACATGCACCTTGAGTGGATCAATATGGCAGACCCGGATACCTGCCTTCTCCCCCAGCCAGCGAGTAAGAAATTCCACATCCAGCAACTGATGGGTATTACTGCGATCGGTAAGCCGATACTTGGCCAGCACCTGGATCGGATGCCAGTTCAGCTCCTTCTTTTCCCGCGGCGTGGTGGAAATGACATTGAAGTCCTCCTGACTGACGCGCCCTTCTTCCAGCAACTCGCGCATCAGCCAGCGCACATCAATCAGCAGACCATCCAGTTTGGCGGGGTTGGCGGTGGCGTTCACTCAAGACTCTCCGGTTTGACCAACGGGCCGTCCTGCGGCCTCATTATTTTGTCCTAGTACTGTAACCCTATCATTGAACCCCTGACAGCCCCGGCGGCTTTGACTATACTCGCGACCAGTTTCATGACATGTCTGTGACAGACGCACGGTCGTGCCATGACCCGAGCCCTGTCCCTACTGGGCGACCGCCCGGGAAAGTGGGACACTGATTCCACCTGAAGCCCCTGCTTCAGGTTTTACTCTGACTCTGGATCCGAGGCGCCTATGTCCTTTGGAAGCTCCATTGCCGGCCTGTTTGGCCGCTCCCCCATCAAGCCCCTGCAGCAACACTACGACACCGTTCACGATTGTGCCCGCACCCTGGCGGACTTCTTCGCCGCCGTTACCGAAGGGGACTGGGACAAGGCACGCGCTGCTCGCAAGCGTATCGCCGAGCTGGAAAACCAGGCAGACGAACTGAAAAAAGAGTTCCGCCTGAACCTGCCAAAAAGCCTGTTTCTGCCCATGCCGCGCACCGATCTGCTCGATTTGATCAGCGTGCAGGACAAGGTGGCCAACAAGGCCAAGGACATCTCAGGCCTGATGCTCGGACGGCAGATGAGCATCCCGCCGGTGCTGGCCGAGGTGATGCGCGATTACGTTCAGGGCGCCATCGATACCTCCGCCCAGGCGCAAAAAGCCATCAACGAACTCGATGAACTGATCGAGACCGGCTTCAGTGGCCGTGAAATCCAGATCGTGGAAGAGCTCATCGAAGAGCTGGACCGCCTGGAGCGCAACAACGACGAGCAGCAGATCACCATCCGTTCCACCCTGTTCAAGCTGGAAAGCGAACTGCCCCCGGTGGATGTCATTTTTCTCTACAAGATCATCGAATGGGTAGGCGATCTCGCTGATCGCGCCCAGAAAGTGGGCGGCCGCCTGCAGATGCTGGTCGCACGCTAGGAGCTATCTTATGGAGTGGATGATTGAACACAGCTACCTGATGCTGTTGCTGGCCGGCGCTTTCGGCTTTCTGATGGCCTGGGGCGTGGGCGCCAACGACGTAGCCAACGCCATGGGCACCTCGGTGGGCTCCGGTGCCCTGACGGTGAAACAGGCGGTGATGATCGCCATCGTCTTTGAATTCTGCGGCGCCTATCTGGCCGGTGGCGAAGTGACCGCCACGGTACGCAAAGGCATCGTCGATGCCGGCGTCTTTGCCGAGTTTCCCCACTATCTGGTCTACGGGATGATGTCTGCCCTGCTGGCCGCCGGTATCTGGCTGATTGTTGCCTCCTGGTTCGGCTGGCCGGTCTCCACCACCCACTCCATCGTCGGCGCCATTGTCGGCTTTGCGGCAGTGGGCGTGGGCATGGATGCGGTCAACTGGGGCAAGGTGGGCAACATCGTCGCCAGCTGGGTCACCTCGCCCTTGCTGGCCGGCTTTATCTCCTTTGCCCTGATCAAGAGCGTACAGAAGTTGGTGCTCAACCAGGACGACCCCTTCCAGCGGGCCAAGCGGGTGGTGCCCTTCTACATGTTCCTGGTGGGCTTCGCGATTAGCGCCGTCACCCTGCTGAAAGGTCTCAAGCATATCGGCCTGGAAATCAGCTATGGCGCCAGTCTTGGCTGGTCCGCCGTCGGCGGCCTGATAGTCGCCGTGATCGGCGCCGCTATTCTCAGCCGTATCCAGCCCAACCCGGAAGCCGACAAGGATTTCCGCTTTCACTCCGTGGAGCGCATCTTTGCCGTACTGATGATCTTCACCGCCTGTGCCATGGCCTTCGCCCACGGTTCCAATGATGTGGCCAACGCGGTGGGCCCGCTGGCCGCCATCAACAGCGTCATCGTCAACGAAGGTGTGATCGGCGGCGAAGCCGCCATGCCTGGCTGGATTCTGCTGGTCGGCGCCATGGGCATCGTCTTCGGTCTCGCCATTCTCGGCGCCAGGGTAATGGCCACGGTGGGCAAGAACATCACCGAGCTGACCCCCAGCCGCGGCTTCGCCGCCGAGCTGGGTGCCGCCGGCACCGTGATCCTGGCCTCCGGCACCGGCCTGCCCATCTCCACCACCCACACCCTGGTGGGGGCGATCCTGGGCGTGGGCATGGCCCGCGGCATCGGCTCCCTGAACCTGCGCGTGGTCAGCACCATCTTTACCTCCTGGGTGGTGACCCTGCCGGCCGGGGCCCTGCTGTCCATTCTGTTCTTCTACTTCTTCAAGGGCCTGTTCGGGGCGTAATAACGCTGACAGGCTTCACGCAGCACACTGACGCCGCCCTCCGGGCGGCGTTTTTGTTCGCGGTCGATCGACCGCTCCCACGGGAGCCAGAACCCACCTTTGCGGGAGCGGTCGTTCGACCGCGATTACCCACATCTGGCATCACACCACAGCCGCTGGCTATACTGGCCTGTCAGCCACCAACCGCCGAGACATGCCGTGCCCAGCAACACCCCCGACAATCAGGTCCACTGGTTCCGCAATTCGTCCCCGTACATTAACGCCCATCGGGGGCGCACCTTTGTGGTCATGCTTTCCGGCGAACTACTGGACGGCCCGCGCCTGCCTACCCTGATCCACGATCTGGCCCTGCTCAACAGCCTGGGCATCAAGCTGGTGCTGGTCCACGGTGCCCGCCCGCAGATCAGCGCGCGGCTGGCGGAGTCCGGCATCGAATCCACCTTTGAACAACACATGCGCATCACTGACAGCGCCGCCCTCAACGGCGTCATGGCGGCGGTGGGTGCCCTGCGCCTGAAACTGGAAGGGCTGTTCTCCATGGGGCTGGCCAACTCCCCCATGTACAACGCCGGTATCCGCCTGATCAGCGGTAATTTCGTGGTCGCCAAGCCGGTAGGGGTACGCAACGGTTTTGACTACCAGCACACTGGCGAAGTGCGGCGCATCGAAGTGGACGCCATCCGCCAGCAACTGAGCAATGGCAATGTGGTGCTGCTGTCACCCCTGGGCTGCTCGCCCACCGGTGAACTGTTCAACGTGAATGCGGAAGAAGTCGCCTCCACCGCCGCCATCGCCCTGGGCGCAGACAAGCTCATCCTGATGGGTGATGACCTGCGCCTGGCCGACCCGGAAGGCAACCTGGTCCGCGAACTTAGCCCCCAGCAGGCAGGCAAATTGCTTGCGGGCGACCAATACGAAGATAACGGCGTCGATCGACAGCTCACCGCCGCCTGCCACGCCGCCAGCAACGGCGTGGGCCGGGCGCACCTGATCGACGCCAACGACGACGGCGCCCTGCTCAAGGAACTGTTCACCCGTGACGGCTGCGGCACCCTGGTTACCCGGGAAACTTACGAGACACTGCGTGGCGCCCGCATCGACGACGTGGGCGGCATCCTGGAACTGATCGAACCCCTGGAAGCGGACGGCACCCTGGTGCGCCGTTCCCGGGAACTGCTGGAAAACGAAATCCAGCGCTTCGCCATAATCGAACGCGACGGCATGGTAGTCGCCTGCGCCGCCCTCTATCCCTTCCCGGACGACAAGACCGGCGAACTGGCCTGCGTGGCCGTCCACCCCGGCTATCGCAAGGGCGAGCGCGGCGCCCAACTACTGGGCTACCTGGAACGGCGGGCTAAGGAACAGGGGCTGACCAGCCTGTTCGTGCTCACCACCCTGACCGCGCACTGGTTTCAGCAGCAGGGGTTTGAACTGGCTGGGGTGGAAGCGCTGCCGGGGGCCCGCAAGTCGCTGTATAACTGGCAGCGGAATTCGAAGGTGTTTGTGAAGGGGCTGTAGCCGATGCCACTCAGCCAGCCACCGTACGGTTGGCGTTGGAGCCATGCTCGCATGGCGAAGGGCTTGCAAGGAATGAACGCCGGCCATAATACGCCTGTCGCATGCATAGCATTGTTAGCAGTGTACATCTATCAATGACCAAAATACGGCAGCACAATAAACGGAAGAATAACCCCAAACACCACAGCCAACCCCATTTGCTTTATGAAGCCTTTCGGCCAACCGACAACCAAAAAAATAATCCAAAGCCAGGCAACTGAAGCAGACAAAAGCCCTTCTGATTTATAAATTCCAGAGACATACATGCCGTAGAATACAATCAACGGCGAAATCTTCAGCATACGCAGAAGTTGACGCCCTTCTTCGGCACTCTCTTTTTTGATGGACTCTAAGTTAGATTGTCTCTGGCTCTCCAAATAGACTCCCCGGTTTTCACTCGCTAACGCCAGTGGTAATGGGCGCGAACGGAGCGCAGCGAAGTTGGCGTCCCGTTGACCACCTTGTTAGTGCTTTTTGCGTCGAAGATACTCTCCGAAACACGCTGGAAAGTTGTTCTCGCACCACTTGGATAACTCGCCATCTGTGTTTGGCTGAAATATTGATTTATCCGCACAGTACAACAGAAGCGGTTTGCCTTGACCGAACGCATTCCACAGTTTGTTAATGCTGACGCTGCCCGCACCGATCGACGACGCGGCCCCGTAGCCCTCGGCATCAGCTATAGCCGCGTAGCCCGATTCAGTGACCGTGCCTGACTCAAACTCTTCTTCGTGTGACTGCAATGTGTTCATAGCACTAACAGCGTATTCAATTGCACTTGCGATATATCACTTTGCAATAT
>NZ_DEXN01000012.1:0-197 GCF_002364155.1 Alcanivorax sp. UBA3183 | reverse complement strand
TGCGATATATCACTTTGCAATATATCCCCGATCCGATTTCTCCCTGAATCTACCCACAACACCAAGGCAACCGATGACTTACCCGAAATCCGGGAACCACTCTCATCAGACTTTTCTTGAACTTGCGTGTTGAACAGGAATTTTTGTTCGGACTTTTCTTGCAGTGCCAATCCTGAAAATTCACTTTATCTCAGCAA
>NZ_DEXN01000044.1:85133-94984 GCF_002364155.1 Alcanivorax sp. UBA3183 | reverse complement strand
TTCCCGCTAATCCGCGATGAACCTTTTTTATGGGCGCTGCTCCCAAGACGTAGGGTGCACTGAGCCTAAGGCGAACTGCACCAATCCGGCGTTTGAATGGTGCAGTTCGCCTTAGGCTCAGTGCACCCTACGCAATCTGTGACAGTGGGGAGAAATTCAGCGTTCGGCGTTCCGTTGCAGGAGGCTGCCAGCAGCCGCTCCTTTTTCGCGTGCAAGCACGCTCCTACAGCGGCTCAGTTGCGCGCTTCTACGGCAGCAGGATGGGCTCCTGCTCCAGGCTGACACCAAAACGCTCCCAGACATCCCGACGCACGGCAGAGGCCAGTGCCAACACATCTTCACTGGTGCCACCACCGTGGTTAACCAGCACCAGGGCCTGCTCACTATGCATGCCCACGGGACCCAGCCTGCGCCCTTTCCAGCCAGCCTGTTCGATCAGCCAGCCAGCGGCCAGCTTGATGCCCTCGGGCTGCTCATAGCCCACCAGGCCCGGGAAGCTCTTTTTCAGTTGTCCCGCCTTGTCGACACTCACCACCGGGTTCTTGAAGAAACTGCCGGCATTGGCCAGTACCGCCGGGTCGGGCAATTTGCTCTGGCGCACGGCAATTACCCGCTCACGCACCGCCGCCGGCAACACATCCTCGACAGGCAGGTGCGCAAAGTGATCCTTGAGGGGACCATAACTCACATTACAGGCCGGCAGCTTGTTAAGGCGCAACTCGATACCGGTAATCACATAGCGGCCCCGATCGCGACTTTTGAAGCGGCTGTCCCGGTAGGCGAATTCACATTCTTCGGCAGCAAAGTGCGTTACCCGGCCGCTGGCCACTTCCATCACGGTAACCTGCTCCAGCACCTGGGACAGCTCCACTCCATAGGCACCGATATTCTGGAACGGTGCTGCCCCGGCGGTGCCGGGAATCAGCGACAGGTTTTCCAGCCCCTGCCAGCCCTGCTCGACCGTCCAGGCCACCAGATCATCCCAGTGCACCCCGGCACCGGCGGCAACCCAGACGAACTCCGCATCCTCTTTCACCAGGGCCATACCATCCATGGCCGGACACAGGGTGAGGCCGGGTAAATCACCGTGGATCACCAGATTGCTGCCCTCGCCGATCACCTGCAACGACTCGGCCGGATCACGCTCGGCCAGCACCTGTTCCAGGGCATCCAGGGTGACCGGCCTGGCCAGTCGTCGGGCACGGGCGGGCAAACGCAGGGTATTGAGTTCGCTCAGATCCGCATCGGTTTCCACTAACGGCGGCTGGAGCAGACTCATAGGCGCTCTCGCAGCGCATCCAGGAGACCGTCGGCACCGCCTTCAATCAGATCCAGGACACGATCAAAGCCGTCCTCACCGCCGTAGTAAGGGTCCGGCACCTCGCTCACGGAGGCACCGCTGGCGTAATCCAGAAAGCGCCCCAGCGTGACCGTGACATCTGCCGGTTGCATGGCCTGCAGATCCGCCAGATTGGCATTGTCCATGGCCAGCACCACGTCAAACTCGTAGAAGTCCTGCGGGCCCACCTGGCGAGCACGCAAGGAATCCATCTGGTAGCCTCGGCGGGCCGCCGCTTCCCGGGTTCGCGGGTCCGGGGCACGGCCAATATGCCAGTCTCCGGTGCCGGCGCTGTCGATACGGATTTTCTCTTCCAGACCGGCGGCAATCACACGCTCACGAAAGACCGCCTCGGCGGTGGGTGAGCGGCAGATATTACCCAGGCAAACAAAAAGCACGGACACTGTCATGCCTGCCCTCCCAGTTGCGTACGCAAACGCTCCAGGTCTTCCTGAGTGTCCACACCGCCCGGTACCGCCTCAATGGCCGGTGCCACGTGAATCGCTACGCCATTGGCCATGGCCCGCAGCTGCTCCAGGGACTCCAACTGCTCCAGTTTCGCTGGCGGCCATTGCACATACTGGTGCAGAAATGACACCCGGTAAGCGTAGATACCAATGTGTCTCCACCATTCACCTTTCGCAAAACGCTCACCACTGATATCCCGGCTACCGTCGGCAAAGGCATCACGATGCCAGGGAATCGGCGCCCGGGAAAAATAGAGTGCCCGACCATCATCATCAAACACTACTTTCACCACATTGGGGTTGAACAGATGGTCTGCGTCTTCGATGGGCTCACACAAGGTGGCCATCTGGCAGGAAGGATTGGCGGCCAGGTTGGCGGCCACCTGATTGATCACCGACGGCGGGATCAATGGCTCGTCACCCTGCACATTGACGATGATATCGTCATCGGCCAATTCCAGTTTGGCGGCCACTTCCTGAAGACGGTCGGTACCGGAAGGGTGATCCTCCCGGGTCATGACCACCGGTACCTGCCCATCCAGAGCCTCGGCAATACGGCTATCATCGGTGGCTACATAGACCTGCCCTGCCTGACTTTGCTGACAACGCTCGGCCACCCGCACCACCATGGGCTTGCCGGCGATATCCGCCAGCGGCTTGCCCGGCAAGCGAGTCGATGCATAACGGGCAGGCACCACCACATAAAAACTCATCGTCCTTCCTCTTTTCTTACCAAATAGCGTTGATGCTCTCTGTAGGAGCCATGCTTGCATGGCGAACCGGGTGATCCTCGATAGACAGGCAGCTCATTGCCCCTCCGCTGGTTCGCCATGCGAGCATGGCTCCTACAACACAATCGAATTGATCACTCTGGCGATGTGCCCAGCGCCCGGTCCAGCATCTGCTCCAGCAACCCTTCCGGCAGACTGGCCGTCACTGGCAGATACCACCAGTGCGGTTCGGCGAAGGGGGCGCATTTTACCGCATCCTTTTCGGTCATCAGCACCGGGAGGCCATCGGCAAACGCCAGATCCGCTGGCTGGAAAGCATGATGATCCGGGAACACATGGGGGGTGGCGCTCAGGCCGAGAATGCTGAGCAGATTAAAAAACCGCTTGGGGTTGCCGATGCCGGCCACCGCGTGGACCTGGGGGTGCTCGCGCAAGAATGCCTGATGATCCAGTGTTTCGCCCGTAGCCAGGGAGGTGATGTCTGCGGGGCGCATGATCATCGGGTGCGCCCCACTCCAGCCACCTCCGGTGCTGACCACGAAATCCACTTCCTTGAGGCGGGTCGCCGGCTCTCGCAGCGGGCCTTCCGGCAGGCAGCGGCCATTGCCCAGACCACGCTGACCATCCACCACCACAATTTCTGCGCTGCGCGGCAGGGCGTAATGTTGCAGACCGTCATCGCTGATCACCAGATCCGGAGTGTGATCGCGGATGGCCACGTCCAGTGCATTGCGACGATCCGGGTCCAAAATCACCGGAACGCCGGTGCGGCGGGCGATCAGCACAGGCTCATCGCCTACCTCCAGTGCATTGCTGTCCGCGGTGACCAGATGGGGATAGTGATCGATCTTGCCGCCGAATCCCCGAGACACCACCACCACCTTCAAGCCACGGGCAACGGCGGCCTGCACCAGGGCAATCACCAACGGCGTCTTGCCAGTGCCGCCCACGGTAATATTGCCGACCACCAATACCGGCACCGGCGGCGAGGGCTTTTCCTTGCGAAACCGTTGCAGGCGTCGCTTGGCCTCCAGGGACACCAGCATGGAGAGCGGCCGTAGTGGAACCAGCCACGGGCTACCCTTATACCAGCCCTGTTGAATCCATTCGCTCAATGAGCCCATGGCCGACTTACTCCTCGGCAAAATCCATGCGATACAGCTGGGTATAAAGGCCATTCTTGTTCAGCAGTTCCTGATGTGACCCCTGCTCGATCAACTGGCCCTGATCCAGTACCAGAATCCGGTCGGCTTTCTCGATGGTCGACAGGCGGTGGGCAATCACCAGGGTAGTGCGCCCGACCATGACCTGCTCCAGCGCCTGCTGAATATGATGCTCGGATTCCGTATCCAGGGCACTGGTGGCTTCATCCAGAATCAGGATCGGCGCGTCTTTCAGCAATGCCCTGGCAATGGCGATACGCTGGCGCTGGCCACCGGAAAGCTGTACGCCGTCCTGCCCCAGCCGGGTTTCCAGGCCATGCTCCAGCTGCTCGATAAAGCGCCAGGCATGAGCGTCACGGGCCGCCTGTTCAATCGCCGCATCATCCACACCACGGAGCTCGCCATAAGCGATGTTGTTGCGCACGGTATCGTTAAACAGCACTACCCGCTGACTGACCATGGCAATCTGGTGACGCAGGTCGGTGAGCTGAATATCCGGCAGCGGTACGCCATCCAGCAGAATGCGCCCCTGATCCGGATCGAAGAAGCGAGGCAACATGGCACTGATGGTGCTCTTCCCTGCCCCGGAACGCCCGACCAGCGCCACGGTTTCACCGGACTTGATAGAGAAACTCAAATTCCTGAGAACCGGCTGCGCCGGATCATACCCATAGGTGACGCCGTCAAATTCGATATCCCCCCGCGCCTTGGCTGGCAGCACATAGGTACCGGCGTCCTCTTCCTGTTCAGTATCCAGCAACTCGAAAAGACTGGAGGCACCGGTCACCCCACGCTGCACTTTTACGTTCACATCCGTAAGCTGCTTGAGCGGCTTCTGAATCATGCCGGCAGCGGCGATATAGGACAGAAAACCACCTACGGAAAGATCTTCGCCCATCAGATTGATGTAGAGAAACGTGATCGCACCGATGCCCACTGCCACAAACAGCTGCACGATTACCGTGCTGGCAATCTTGCTGGCATTGAGCTTCACATTCTGCTTGGCAAAGCTGCGGCTGACGCCATGAAACCGATCGGCTTCCTGCTCCTGGGCGCCAAAGATTTTCACTTCCCCGCTGCCCTCGATGGCTTCGCCGAGAAAATGGGTAATGTTCGCCATGGAAGACTGGATACGACGACTGATCTTACGAAACCGCTTGCTGGTAATATTCACGACCAAGGCAATCAACGGCGCCACGGCCACCAGAATCAGAGTCAGCTTCCAGTTCTGCCAGAGCAGAAAGGAGGTCAGCCCAATCACCGTAAGCCCTTCACGGATGATCACAATGATGGCATCGGTACCGGCACTGGTGACCTGCTGGGCGTCGAAAATTATTTTCGACATGATGCGCCCGGACGCATTGCGATGATATTCCGACTGGGGCAAACGCAACACATGGCCGAACACGTCATTGCGTAATACATACACCAGCTGCTGCGCCACCCAATTCATGGAGTAGCTACCCATGAACTGGCCCAGGCCCTGAAAAATCACCAGCACCAATGGCGCGATGGATACCAGCAAAACCCGGGTCTCCGTGGGCTCGACAATGGTTTCACCAAGGAAGCCGGCAAGCTGGGCAGCGCCGGCCTGAGTCGCCGCGTACAGCGCGTAACCGATGACACTGATGACCAGCATCAACCAGTACGGTCGAACATAACTGAGCAGCCGCTTGTAGGTCGGCCACACGTCCACAGAGGATTGACTCATTGTGCCTCGTTGGGAGATTCGCGAGTAGTGAGCGACAGCTTAACAAAACCCAGCTGTCCGGCCACGTCATAAACGCGAACCACCGACTGATAGGCCACATTGGCATCCGCATAGATTTGCAACGGCAAGTCGGTTTTTTCCTGCCCCAGTTTCAACAGCGCGGTGCGTAGCGTCTTGCTATCACTGGCCGCCAGCTTTTCGCCGTTGACCAGATAATCGCCGGTCGACGTAATCGTCACCTCAACCTGGTCCGAAGACTGCGCCAACGGCGCTGCTTCCGCCTCCGGCAGCGTAATGGACAACTGGGTCTTGTCATCAAACGTGGTAGAGACCATGAAGAAAATCAGCAGCAGAAACACCACATCAATAAGCGGTGTCAGGTTAACGCTGATTTCCTCCTGGCTGGGCCGGGGAAACTTCACGCCTTGCCCCCCGGGTCCGCCTCACGATCACCGTGTACCAGATCCACCACATGCACAGCGCTTTGCTCCAGTTCCATGGTGATTTCTTCCACGCGACGCACAAAGAAACGGTGGAAGAAAATGGCTGGAATCGCCACCACCAGACCGGCAGCGGTGGTCAACAGCGCCTGGGAAATACCGCCGGCCAACTGGGCCGCATCGCCAGTGCCATGCATCATGATGGCGGCAAAAACATCAATCATGCCGATCACGGTACCCAGCAAGCCCAGCAGCGGCGTGATGGCAGCGATGGAGCCGAGAGTGCTGAGAAACTTTTCCAGTTCATGCACCACGATGGTGGCGCTTTCCTGGATACTTTCTTTCATGATCTCGCGGCCATGGCGGGCATTGGCCAACCCGGTAGCCAGAATGCGGCCCAGCGGCGAGCTGTCACGCAGCTTGACCAGATTGCCCTCGTTGAGCAGACCCCGCTTGAGCAGCGTCTGCACCTGCGGCACGGTATCCGCCGGCGCCAACTTGCTCGGACGCAGGGTCCAGAAACGTTCCACCACAATGGCCAGAGCCACCACCGAACAGATCAAGATCGGGAGCATCATCCAACCCCCGGACTGCACAAGATCCTGCACCTTAACTTCTCCCCTCACTCACAGCGTCGTTTTCAGAGCGCCGTCGGGTTAATTTGAACCTGAAGCCATGACTTCAGGTTAATCATTACCAGAAACGCCAGGCCGCTGGCCGATGCCAGGGTCTTTCACGAAATTGGCGCCATGTTGTTATAAGCGGCACATTATCAGCGGCACCCCAGCGAAACACAATCATGCCATCCCGGTCGGTGCGCAGAACTGTGACCCCGGCATTGCCCAGCCGTTGCAGCACCTGCGGGTGCGGATGACGAAAACGATTCCGATAACCGGCACTGACCAGCGCATAGGCGGGCTGCACCTGTCTCAACAGGGCCGCACTGGTACTGCTGCTACTGCCATGGTGTGCCACCACCAGCAAATCCGTACGCGGCAGCGAACCCAGCAATCGATACTCACTCTGCTTGCCGATATCACCGGGTATCAGCAACGAGCTCCCGGCACCGGACACCTGCAGCACACAACTCGACTCGTTGCCCGGCACCACCTCCGGCCCGGGCCACAGCAGCGTAAACGTCACTCCATCCCAGCCCCACTGCTGCCCCGCACGACACGCCTCGCTACCCGGCACACGTTGCGGTTCACCGCTGGACACCGGTGCCATGCCGGCTAACACCTTCATGCCACCGGCATGATCATTGTCCCCGTGGCTGATAATAATGCGGTCGGGCGTCAGCCCCTTACGGGCCAGCCATGGCAGGATAATGCGCCGGGCCATGCTGTCACCAGGCCATGACGGCCCGCTATCGTAAATCAGCAGATGTTCCCGGGTGCGCACCGCTAACGCCAGCCCCTGCCCCACATCAAACGCCACCAACTCCCAATCACCCTCAGACAATGGCGCTGCTCGTTGACACAACCAGGGCAATAACAGGATCGGCAGCAATCGCCGAGGAAACGGCAATGCCGGCATCAGCAGCAGAGCCAGTGCCAGCATCGCAAACAGCCCACTGGTTGCCGTTGGCAACGGCAACCGCCAGCCACTGGTCGAGGACGCCAGCGATGCCATGAGCCACACAGACAACTCCGTGCCAGTGGCCGCCCCCTGCAGAATCCAGCCCTGCTGCAACAGGCTGCCCAGCAAGGCCAGCGGCACCACTATGCAGGTATACAAGGGGATCAGAAACAGATTGGCCAAGGGCGCACTGATCGACCATTGCTGGAACAGAATGGCACCGAGCATGGCCATCATCACCGGCAGCAGCACCAGTAACCAGCGGGCACCATGACTGGTCACCAGCATGGCAATGGCAGCCACTGCGCCGAACGACAACCACAGGCTTTCCGAAAGCGCCGACAAAGGGAACAGCAGTAGCACCATCAACAGCGCCACCCCGAGGCTCTTCCACAATGGCACTGACACGCGAGCACACTGCGCCACCGCTACCACCGCCAGCATAATCACGGCGCGTACTGTTGGCAGACTGAACCCGGCCAGGGCGGCATAACCCAGAGCTGCCAGCAGTGCCGGCCCCCAGGCCAGTTGCTGCAACGTAAACACGGTTAAAACTGGGAACAGGCGCTGCATCATCGGCCCCAGCAGCCAGCGCCCCAACCACCAGAACCAACCGGCGACAATGGCGATATGCAGGCCGGAAATGGCCAGCAGGTGGGCGCCACCAGTGATCTGAAATTGCTGCCACAGCTCGCTGGACAACCGCGACCGGTCGCCCACCACCAGTGCCGGCAGGATCGCTCTGCCCGCTGGCGACACGGATACCCGCTCCGCCACCAGGTCCGACAACCACTGTCGCCAACGATCCAGTCCCTTATCACGACCCTGCACCGTCCACGACTGCACGGTACCCCGGGCATCAATGCCCGCAGCCAGATCCCGCCGGGCCGCATCCACGCCGGTGGCATTGTAGACCCCACGGGGCGCCTTCAACTTCACCATCAGCGCCAGTCGCTGATCTGCCTTCACCTGCACCGGCAGTTCATAGGCGTTGACCCGGATACGATGCATGCCGGGCCAGCGGGTGGCGCCCCAAACGTCCAGCGTCAGCGTCTGGCGATACCGCCAGCGACCGAAACGAAACTCGTTGACCGTGGCCGGCAACCCCACCACCTTGCCTTGCATGACCAGGGTTTCCCCTTCCAGGGAAGCAGGCAGCCTTGCTGACACGCCACTGTTCAGTTGTACAACGCCGTAACACCACAACAGCGGCAACCACACCAGCCAACGCCGCCCGCGCCGCCAACCCAGAACCGCTACTACCACCAGTACCAGCAGCGGCCACAACAGGCCCAGCCAGCATGCTGCCGCCAGCGCCGCCGATAAGCACCACAATCGCATCCCTGCTCCCGTGGAAAATAGTCGCTTTCTTCACGGTCAGTCTTTGTATGATGTCCAGGAGACACAAAGCCCCGTGTAGGTGTATGCCTTTTTTTCCGATCCGGGCATAATAGCCACCCGCGGGGTGCAGCCAGGTAAGTTTCTGACGCTATTTCATGCCCGCCATGCGCCATGAAACCTCTGAAGAGGCTCCCAACGCATAACACAAGTCGGGTGGTACCCAGCCTGCCGGGCACCTAAGCTGATACCGACACGACATTCACGGGATTCTCCCGACACGGTCTGCAGACGTGAGTTCATGCCAAAACGGATCTTCCGAAAATACCTGCCAAAACCGGATCGCCTGCGCGAACACAAAGCGCTGAGCTTTCTGGGTGAGGTATTGGCCGATCCGAACCTGTGGCACATCAACCGGCGCTCACTAGCCGGTGCCGCCTTTATCGGGGTCTTTACTGCCCTGCTACCCATTCCCTTGCAGATGGGGCTGGCCGCTCTGCTCGCTGTGCGCTTCCACTGCAACCTGCCACTGTCGGTGGTATTGGTGTGGATCTCCAATCCGGTCACCTATGTACCGATTTTCTATTTCACCTACCGGATTGGCGCCTGGATGCTGGGAATGCCGCACCATAGTGGCGAAGGCATTACCGTGGCCTGGTTTGTAGAGCAACTGGTGCCGCTATGGCTGGGATCAACGCTATGCGCAGTGGTGTTTGGCGGGCTCGCCTATGCCGCCGTGAAAGTGGCCTGGCGGCTGGCCGTGGTACGCAGCTGGAACCTGCGTGCCCACCGCCGCGCCAGGGTGCTGCGACGCGAAGCTCGCAAGCAGGAAGAACAGGAAGCGAAAGAGGACGACGACTCAGAGCCGCCGCAATAACCCGTCGTGTAACTCGTATTGTTGCGGGCAGCGTGACGCAAATTCGCGATCGTGGGTAACGATCATGAAAGCGGTACCCAGGGTTTCGTTGAGTTCCAGCATCAGTGACTGCACATGGGCAGCGGTACGTTCATCCAGATTGCCGGTAGGCTCATCTGCCATCACCAGGGCCGGCTCGGTTACCAGAGCCCTAGCAATAGCGACTCG
>NZ_DEXN01000044.1:57996-85064 GCF_002364155.1 Alcanivorax sp. UBA3183 | reverse complement strand
CGCGCTCCCCGCCACTCAGTGCCGACGGCTTGTGCTTGAGACGATGCTCCAGCCCTACCTTCTTCAGAGTAGCCGCCGCTTTCTCCTGGCAGCTTGCCGGACTGTCACCGCGAATCAGCAGTGGCATGGCCACATTCTCCAACGCAGTGAATTCCGGTAACAGGTGATGAAACTGGTAGACGAAACCCAGATAGCGGTTGCGCAGCTTGCCGGTATCACGATCACTCATGGTCGCCAGCGCATTGCCAGCAATGGAAACACTGCCCCGGGTTGCCCGATCCAGCCCTCCCAGTAGATTCAGCAAGGTGGACTTGCCCGAGCCGGAGGTGCCGATGATTGCCAGAATATCCCCCTGGGTCACGGTCAGATCCACACCGCTGAGCACTTCCAGTTCGTTGTTCCCTTCGTCGTAACTTTTCACCAATTTTTCGGCTTGCAGCACGATACCGGTGCCGGTGGCGTTGCGGGAATCATTCATAACGCAGGGCCTCCGCCGGTTGCACCCGGCTGGCACGCCAGGATGGGTATAGGGTGGCAGAAAAGCTGATCACCAGGGCAATGGAGACGATAGTGATCACATCCGACCACTGCAGCTCCGAAGGAAGATAGTTAACGAAGTAGGCGTCAAACAGACGGGTATTGAAGGTCTTCTCTACCCACTCAGCCAACTTGCTGACATTGGTGGCCAGCAGCACGCCAAGGCCGGTTCCCAGCAAGGTACCGGCAAAGCCGATCACGGTGCCCTGCACCATGAAAATCCGCATGATGGTACCCGGCGAAGCCCCCAGGGTACGCAGCACCGCAATATTGCCGCGCTTTTCAGTGACCAGCATCACCTGACTGGAAATGATATTGAACGCCGCCACCGCCACGATAAAGCTGAGCAACAGCGTCATCATGGTTTTTTCCATCTTTATAGCCTGGAACAAATTGCCGTGGCTGCGGGTCCAGTCGCGGGTGTAGTAATTGGGGCCCAGTTCCTGCTGCAGCGTCCAGCCCATGGCCGGGGCACTGAACAGGTCATCAAGCTTCAGCCGCACGCCCTGTACAGTTCCCGCCTGGCGGGCCAGCTTGGCGGCGTCCTGCACATTGATGTAGGCATACAGGGAATCCACTTCCGCCCGCACCCGGAATATCCCGGTGACGGTGAAACGCTTGAAACGGGGCATCACCCCGGCAGGGGAAATGGTGGCTTCCGGCAGTACCAGGGTAACCTTGTCCCCCAGTTCGGCGCCGAGACGACGGGCCAGCCCATAGCCGAGCACCATGCCAAACTCGCCGGGGGCCAGCTTTTCCAGCTCGCCCTGCTCCATGAAGTCGCCGACGATGGACACCTTTCGCTCGGCCTGGGGCTCGATGCCATTGATCATGGCACCCGCCACATTGCCGCGATGGCTGAGCATACCCTCCAGTTCCACAAAGGGCGCCACGGCTTCAATCTCATCGTGGTGCCCCAGCCGATTGGCCAGCGCCTGCCAGTCCTCGACCGGCTCGCGCCCCTGCACGGACAAATGAGTGACCATGCCAAGAATGCGCGTCTGCAATTCCCGGTCAAAACCATTCATAACGGAAAGGACCGTGATCAGTACGGCAACCCCCAGCATCAAACCCAATGCGGAAATCAGCGTAATCACGGAAATAAAGCTGTTGCGGGCGCGGGCGCCGGTGTAGCGCAGCCCCACATAAAAGGATAGAGGTCGAAACATGCAGCGCATTTAACCCGAAACCAAAGACAAATACCACGGCTCTGGAAAACTGCTACATTACAAATTCTGCTTTGTGAACAGCGTCCGCGCTCATGATCTAGCAAAATGGTTGAATAAGCGTCTTTAACTTTCTAATATCGAAAGAAAATACATCTCGCCGGGGGAAAAAATGAAGACAACAATAATGACGCTGCTAGCCTCGGCAGCGCTGGCCATGCCGGTTACAGCCCTGGCCGCAGAGACTCCCCAACGCGGTATGCCAGAAGCGCAAGTACGGGCAGACTTCGGTTCACCTGCCTCCGTCCAGGGCCCGGTGGGTTCACCGGCGATTACCCGCTGGAACTACGACGGCTTCACCGTCTACTTCGAAAACGGCATCAGCCTGCATACTGTGGTCGATCGCCCGGCCAGTGCCGCACCGGATGTGGTGTCCGGCACCCAACAGCTGCCTGCCATTGAAGAAACCACAGCCGACACCGAACAAGAACAGCAAGCAGCGCCGGAGAGCGCCGCGCCGCCCATGTTCGACCCGGTGAGCGGCAGCTTTGTTGGAGCGGAAACGAAACAAGACGCACCGGCCGAGCAACAACCTGCCACCATCGAGGCCCCTGAACCAGAAGCCCCGCAACAGCCCCCTGAGCCGGCGCCAGAACCCGAACCAGCTCCCAAGCCACAAGCCAACGTTACAGAGGATGGACCGGAGGCGGTAACAGAACCAACAGAACCGGCCACCGCGCCCCAATCCAAAGAGCAACCCCCGGCCGATGGCGAATTCCGCTTTGACCCGGTTACCGGTCGCATCATCATCGCCGGCGAAGTGACTCCCGAGCAGGCTGCTGCCAAAAAGCAGCAACAGCTGGAGCAACAGGCCGAAGAAACCGCTGAATCAGCAAAAGCCGAAGCCAAGCAGCTAGAAGAACAAGCAGCTGATGCTGTGGCTGATGCCGAAAAACAGGCTGACCAGGCCGCCGCTGACACTGCAGAAAAGGCCAGCGAAGCCGAACAACAGGTGAATGCCGACGTACAGGAACAGGCTGACGAGGCCGAGCAAAAGGTCGAGGAAGTGGAGGAAGAATCGCAAGGCGGCTTCTCTATTGACTGGGATGCACGCCGGTAGCAAACTCGCGCGCATCGCCCCCTCCTAGCGGACTTCCCGAGCATGCGCCGACTTCTTCCTGAATGGCACCCCCAGTGGGGGGTGCTGCTGGCCTGGCCCGACACCCACACCGATTGGGTGAATCATCTGGCCGACGCCGAACACTGTTATCTGGATCTACTCGCCGCCCTGCTGGATCATCAGCAGGTGCGGCTGGTATGCCGTGATACTGCCAGCGAACAACGCGTCAAAACCCTCGCCGCCGATCGCGGCCTGGATACCGAGCGCCTTGAACTGATCATTGCCGACTACAACGATACCTGGGCCCGGGATTTCGGCCCCATTGCTGTGGAAGATAACGGTAACGTTGAGCTGCTGGATTACACCTTTACCGGCTGGGGCGGCAAATTTGACGCCGACAAGGACAATACCCTGAACCGTCGTCTGCCCTGGCAACTGCCACTGCACAGTCCCTCGCTGGTACTGGAAGGCGGCGCCATCGACACCGACGGCCAAGGCAATCTACTGACCACACGCCATTGCCTGCGCAATCCCAACCGCAACCCGGACCTGTCCGAGGCAGAGCTGGTCGCATTGCTCAAGGAACAGCTGGGCGTTACCGATATCTGGTGGCTGGATCACGGCGAGCTGGAAGGCGACGACACCGACGCTCATGTGGACACGCTGGCGCGCTTCGTAGATACCCGCACCATCGCCTATGTGCAATGCCGGAACCAGGCCGACAGCCACTACGCCAGCCTGGCCGCCATGGAGCACGAGCTACAGACACTGGCCCGGCAACACAACCTGACACTGGTGCCCCTGCCCCTGCCCACCCCGCAGTTCAACCGGGAAGGCGAGCGACTGCCGGCCACCTATGCCAACTTCCTTATTACCAATGAGAAAATCCTGCTGCCCATTTATGGCTGCGATATGGATCAGCAGGCCATTGATGCCTTGCAGAGCGTATCCGGTGACCGCCAGGTGACTCCGGTAAACTGTCGGGTATTGATCGAACAACACGGCAGCCTGCATTGTGTCACCATGCAATTGCCCCGTGGCGCGGTCTGAACAAGGTTTTTAGGAGATACTCATGCGCGTGGCCGTTATCCAGCAGAAAAACCACAGTGATCTGCAAGCCAACCTGGATCATTCCCTGGCATTGGTTCGCGAGGCCGCTGACAAGGGCGCCGAGCTGGTACTTCTGCAGGAATTGCACCGCAGCCTGTATTTCTGCCAGACCGAAGACACCGCCGTGTTTGATCTGGCAGAAACCATCCCTGGCCCCAGCACCGATACGCTGGGGGCGCTGGCCAAAGAACTGGACATTGTCATCGTCGGCAGCCTGTTCGAAAAGCGAGCCACCGGCCTCTATCACAACACCGCCGTTGTTCTGGAAAAGGACGGCAGCCTGGCGGGGATCTATCGCAAGATGCACATCCCCGATGATCCGGGCTTCTACGAGAAGTTCTACTTCACCCCGGGGGATGCAGATTTCAACGATGGCCGTAGCGGCTTCAGCCCTATCGAAACCAGTGTCGGCAAACTGGGCCTGCTGGTCTGCTGGGATCAGTGGTACCCGGAAGCGGCGCGTCTGATGGCTCTGGCCGGTGCCGACCTGCTGCTCTACCCCACCGCCATCGGTTGGGACCCCAGTGACGATGACGGGGAAAAACAGCGCCAGCTCAGCGCCTGGATCACCATCCAGCGCGCCCACGGCATCGCCAACGGCCTGCCAGTACTGGTGGCCAACCGTACCGGTTTCGAACAAAGCCCGGTGGGTGAGAGCGGCATCCAGTTCTGGGGCAACAGTTTCGTCTGCGGCCCCCAGGGCGAATTCCTGGCTCAGGCAGACAGCGACAGCGAACAGGTGCTGCTCGCCGACGTGGACATGCAACGCAGCGAGTCCGTACGCCGCATCTGGCCCTATCTGCGTGACCGGCGGGTGGATGCCTACGGCGATCTGCCCAAGCGTTACCGGGATTGACCCGCTCGACAACATTACAGAAAGCCCCTTGAGGGCAACGTTGCCGGAAAGTACCTTCCCTGTTTTCCGCTATTTCATATGGAGCCCACAATGACCCGTCTATCCGCTCTCTTTATTGCAGCCTTGCTCGCCGGTTGCGCAGCACCCTCTGCCATGATGGTTAGCGATGGCAACCAGTCCGAAGGCACCGTGGTCATGTCCTATGACTACAGCCTGATGCAAAGCCCCAAGGTGGACTGGCAACAGGGCCTGCAGAAAGCCAGCGCACAGTGCCAAAGCTGGGGTTACAACGGCGCGCTGCCCTCCGACACTCCCAGCAAATCCTGCAAGACAGAAACCCAGGACGGCGATTGTATCGCCTGGACCCTGAGCACTACCTTCCAGTGCACGGCCAAGGCCCAGCAATCCCAGCAATAAGCCGCACCCGCTAGCCGGCGGGTGTTTTATCCGCTCGGTGTGATCACAGGGCAACCGCTTGCCGCATCCTGATACGTCAGGCTGGCCGATACCGCCCTCGACATCGGGATAACCTGATGACCCAGCCGTAATGACAGGTCATGAGGGTGAATGCCGATCCGCAGGGCTTGCCCAGTGTGGCAGGCTCTGCGCCAGTTCAAGTGATTAACGCCCCGTAAAAACCACTCTCTAAGCAGCGTATCCGCCTCGAATCCTGCCAAAGGCAGTGGATGCATCTGTTGTGCTCTGGCATCAAAAACGCCCGTCAGCGTCTCGAACAGGCGAAAAGGCATAGCCGCCAGCTGAGCACGACTGATTGACCCCATGGCCCAGGCCGGCGGCACATAAAGATCACAGGTTTTCAGCCCCTGCTGCGCAAACCAGCGATGACACTGCATCATGAGAGCCTCTATACCACTGGCAGACAAGGACAAGTGCTCCGCCACTCGTCGCGACAGCAGCAGACTGTGCAGGCGATGATAGAGACTGATGGGTGGCTCACAGCGATGCAGCCAGCCATGGCCGGCCAGCGGGTATCCCTGCTGCTGGAGCTGATGCAGCCAGTCCAGATCCGCCGTTTGCCAGTTGCTCCCCGGCACTACCAGCAGGGTGATCGCCTGTGGCCCCTGGGGCAGCAGAGCCAGAATCTGGCTGACTTGCTCGCGGGTTTCCGGCATCACATCGTGGATGGATATCAGGGCGCGAGGTGCCGGTAGCGGATCAGAGGGCGCTGCGGGCATAGTTGCTGCTCAAGCGGCGCAGCAGCGCCAGGGTCGGGGAAGGCAGGGAGCGATTGGCAGCCGGTGCCATCTGCGCACATTGGCCCAGCACCCCGGCCCAGTGTTCGATGGCGTCCCGGTTCATGCCCAGTGCCGCCTGCCGGGCCTGTTTCGCCTTCAGGTCGCGCACTACCGGGCTCAGCGACTGCAGCCGGTCCAGGGTCTGGTTCAGGCTTTCCATGGGTTCCATGATCCACAGCCCCGCTGCCAGCGCCGGCCATTCGTTGATGCCGCAAGCCGGTGTGGTGATTACCAACCGCTCCCGGGCCATGGCTTCCAGCGCCACGGTACCGAAGGCTTCCACCGAGGACGGCAGCACCAGTATCTGGCAGCGATCGAGAATCTCCACCACCTGCTGGCGGCTACACCAGCCGTGAAAGGTCAGATTGGCAGACGCCTTACAGGCCTGTTCTACCTTGCTGCGCAGTGGCCCGTCACCGGCCACCTCGAACTGCAAATCCGGCCGTGACGCGGCCAGGGCCACAAAGGATTCGATATTCTTTTCCGCCGCCAGCCGGCCCACATAACAGACCCGCCTTACGCTGTCATGCAACCGGGTGACAGGCGTATTCACAAATTCCCGGGCCAGCGGTGTGCCCACCAACTGCGGATTACGGGCACCGGCGGCGCGGGCCTGGGCGATCATGGATTCACAGATGGTGGCGGCGGTTTCACTACCCTGGAACAAGGTGCGGTTGACCCAGTTGAGCAGGCCACCGGCTAGCCTGGCCAGGCGGCGCCCCCAGTACAGTTCCACCAGGCGGTTGTAATCGGTCTGGAAGGTGACGCAGACCGGGATGCCCCACTTGCGGGCGATCCAGTAACCGATCATGGAAAAAATACCGGGGCCGGGAATCACGATAACGTGGGGTTTCATTTCCCAGACCAGGGCGCTCAGTTCACGCACCTTGGGAAAAAAGAGTCGCTGGGTGGGGTCGCCGGGGATTGGCATGGATGCGCCCTGGCAAGGATGCGGTTCCTCCATGCAGGGCTGCACCAGTTCCACCTGTGCCACATGGTCCTTGAGATGCGAGACCAGATCCTGGAAGTAGGCGCCGACGCCATTCCGACCCTTGATCGCATCCACCACAAACAGTATGCGTAGCTCTTTGGTATCCATGAACGCCAGTATCAGCGCCACTCATGTCGATAATGTGACAGCATTGCCGCACCATGACGGTGTAATTGCGACAAGATGTAACGAAACCCAGAAGTCGCTGTAGGAGCGTGGCTGGCGGCGCGATTCCGTAACATCTACAACGCCGCTGTAGGAGCGCCGCTTGAGGCGCGAACCAAAACCGTTTCAAGTTGCGAGAAGCAAGTTTCGAAAAGCAAAAATCTATTCGTGGGGGTCACGCTTCTCGTGACTCGCGGCTGATGAGGCAAGTAGATTCGCGCCTCAAGCGGCGCTCCTACAGGGTTTTTTCATCAGTGTTGGGAGATGGGTATCCGAAACGTTCATAAACCCAGCCGAAGACATGGTCGAGTTCATGGGGGCTTACGCCCAGTTCGTCCGAATTGTAATGATGGCCGCTGCGGTACTGTTTTGCCTTGCGCTCTTGTGCTTCAAGCCGTTGCCGAAAAGTGTCGTCGGGCTGCCAGCCAAAACGCTGATAAAACGCCAGCACGGTTTCTGCCGGTGCCGGTGCCAGTTGCTCCATCACCGACAGGGCCTGGCGTTCCGGTGGCAGGCTTTCCAGCACCTCAAGTACATGGCGATAGTAATAATCGAGCATGGCCATAAAGCCCTGGCGCCAGTAATCGGTGGTGTCACGGCCATCAAACAGGCGCGCGCCAATCAGGATGGAATTGATCTGTGATGGCACCGCCGCACTGGGGTTGCGGACACAACCGATAAAGCGGGCATCCGGAAAGGCCTCCGCCAGGGTCGCCATCCACGGCGTGAACGACGGGTTCTTGGACAGCAGTTGTTTGTGGCTGCCATGAAAATAAAGATGCCGCTGCACAAAACGCCGATAGGCCGCGATCAGCCTCTGCTTTTCCTTGTCGGTGCCATCCCGGTCCAGATAGGTGAGACGCCACAGGGCCGGCACCGGCACGGCGAGTACCAGCAGGAAGCAGCCCCATACCGGAATCAATGCCAGGTAATCTTCCTCCGGGTCCAGCAGCCCGGTCTTGTGCACGCCATCCAAACCTCCGAGCAGACGCCGCTCGATCCATAACAGCAAGCGCCCCGCCGGCCGGCCAATCCATCCATCAAGGCGGGCAATAGCGGTCCAGAAATAGCGCTGGGTAATCGACGGGGCAAACAGTAGTTCCCACAGGGCCGTGGTGGTAAAGCGTTCGTCCATGGCCAGCAGGCGATGCAGGAAGGTGGTACCGCTGCGGGGCACGCCCACCACAAAAAGCGGCTCACGCACCTGGACGCGACGAAAATCAGGAAACAGCAAATAATCCAGCAACAGGCCCAAGCCATTGATGGCCTGCACCAGCAGAAACAGGGGCCAGAACAGCGCCATCACCAGCAGCCGCTGCAGGGAAAACCGCCCTGCCCGACCATCGTAGGCCGGCAGCCAGCTCATCACAAAAAAATGCACATAGCGTTTCAGTACTGCCAAACCGTTCTCCCGGCTATTCCATGCAGCGTGCACGCTACGCCTCGCCCATGTCATAAAAATGACAATTTTGCCTCTTGTCTCCGAGTCATAGCGCTGTCATCTTTCTCCAAGAACCTGTTTGGGATCTATACGCGGCCGCGCCGGAGTCAATTTTTTCGCCAGGTCGTGATTGCGATTGTGCCGTGTAGTCGCTCTACATAAACAAGCGCAATCTCGGGCTGGCGGAAAAAGGGGCCCGGCCCTTCGGGTTACTGCTGAAAATGGCGCCATGCTGTGTTGTGAACCTTGAACTTGACCCGTCAGGCCCTGCGGTTCACGCCTTGCCTGGCGCCATTTTCAGCAGCAACGCGGCCGCGTATAGATCCCAAACAGGTTCTTCAAACAATAGTGGTATGACTATCGCGATGACAGCACCCAGCACAGCACCTCGCCACCCGACACTGGTCGGTCACCGGGGCGCACGCGGCGAAGCCCCGGAAAATACCCTGGCCAGTTTTCAGGTTGCACTGGAAGCCGGTGTCACGGAAATGGAACTGGACGTCAGGCTATCCGCCGACGGCCATCTGATCGTGCTGCACGACAGTGACGTTACCCGCACCACCGGCATGCGCGGCGATGTGCGCCAATACACCCGCTCGCAGCTGGGCACCATGGATGCTCGCCGCAATACCCCCGGCTGGCACAGCCCCACGGGGATTCCGTCCCTGCAGGAAGTGGTGGAGCTTTGCGGCCCGGCCATGCGCTTCCAGTTCGAGGTAAAAGGGGCGGATCGGGTGGTGCTGCATCAGCTGGCTCATCGCCTCACTCATATGATCCATGAGCAGCAATTGCAATCGCGGGTGGTGGTGACCTCCAGCCATACCGGCTTTCTGCGCATGATCGGCACCATGGCGCCGGATGTGGAACGGGGCTATGTGTGCCAGTACCGCTACCTGCAACCCACCCGCCGGGCCCACGGCCTGGGCTGCAACTGGCTGATGCCCCACTACTCGCTGGTGACCCCGGCATTAATGCGCCGGGCGCGCAAACGCGGCCTCAAGGTGTCGGTGTGGACGGTGAACGATCTCACCGAAGCGGACCGGCTGGCCCAACTGCAGGTGGATGGCATCATTACCGATTACCCCACCAGCTTCGTCAGCCACTTCCGGCGCAGCCCCCGTTATTCCTCTTCGGAAACCGCCGCACTGAGTGGCTGATCCGCGAAAAACGCCAGAATTTCTTCCTTGCGCGCCATGGCATCCTTGCGGCCCATCTCGATCAGGCTGCGGGTGAACCCCGGCTCGAACAACAGATAACTCATGGCACTGGCCCCCGGCGACCGTGTGGCACCGGAACCTCGCAGGAAGAAACGCAACGCCCGCGGCAATTCCTTGATGTGTTCGGCGGCAATTTCGTCAATGGGTCGGGACGGGTAGATCTTCAGCACATCCACCTGTCGCAACTGAATACCATGCTTGCGCCGGGAGCGCTCGCTCATGGCAGACAGGGTCCGGTTGATCCTTTCCAGACGCTCCACATCCCCTTCCAGGGTATCCACAAAGACGCTGTTGAGCACATGGCCGAGCACCTGGGCCATTGATGGATAACCGCTTAACTGACGCTGATGGCCCGCCGTCATATTACCGGACACCCCGATCACCAGCAGCCGGGAGGCCCCCAGATGCAATGCCGGGCTCAATGGCGCCAGTTGCCGCAGAGCGCCGTCACCGTAATAGGCACCGTCCACCTTGCTGGCAGGAAACAGGATAGGGATTGCCGCAGACCCCAGCAGATGCTGCACTTCGATGTCGGAGCGCTTGCCCTTGCGACGCGCTCTCACCCATTCCGGCAGTTCACTGTCACCCTGGAAAAAACTCACCGACTCGCCAGTGGCATAACCGGATGCGGTGATTGCCAGCGCACGCAAATGGCCCTGATCCAGGTTATCTCGAATACGGCGAAAATTGATCACCAGGGTAAGCAGGCGCTGCAACGGCATATTGTCCAGCAGAGCACTGCGTTCCGGCGTCTTGCCAGTAGTGACACCGGAAAACAGCCAGCGAACCACGGCTTTCAGCAACGCATAGGTATCCGTGCGATAGACCTGTTCAGCGGTAATATTGGCCCAGACCCGCTCCAGCCCACGAATCGCCGTGCGAAAATTACCGGCATTGGCGGCCAGTGACGCCGCATTGATCGCCCCCGCGGAGGTACCGCAGATAATCGGGAACGGGTTTGGCTCCCCGCGAGGCAGCAATTCTGCAATCGCTGCCAGCACCCCGACCTGATAGGCGCCACGGGCGCCGCCCCCGGACAATATCAACCCACGAACCGGGTCCTGTTTCTGCATTTCCACCCTCCAAATTTCCACCAGTATGCCGTGACAGACATTCTGTCACCACAGCCGCAATACCACTGGCGATCTGCCGGTTCCCTGCCTTATGCTGGGGCATCTTCTGGAAACCGCTTTATGTACCGCTTTCAGCTACGCCCCGCCACCACCGATGATCTGGACGCCCTCACAGCGCTGGAACAGCGCTGTTTCTCATCGGACCGTCTTTCCCGACGCAGCTTCCGTAAATGGCTCAAACGCCAACACAGCGGTCTGATCGTCGCCCTTGATGATGACAATGCCCTGGCAGGATATGTGCTGGTGCTGTTGCAACCGGGCACCCGGCTGGCGCGACTCTATTCCATCGCCGTGGATCCAAAGCAACGGGGACGGAATCTGGGGGAAAAACTCATGGAAGCTGCAGAAGACTACGCGCTGCAACAACGCCGCCCCTATCTGCGCCTGGAAGTACGCAAGGATAACGCTGCCGCTATCGCCCTGTACGAAAAACGTGGCTACCGTCTTTTTGCGCAGACGCCGGATTACTACGAAGACCACCAGGATGCCCTGCGCTACCAGAAGCGTCTCCTCTACCTGCCTGACAACGCGGAACGGCTACATCTGCCCTGGGTACAGCAGACCACGCCATTCACCTGCGGGCCGGCCTGTCTGATGATGGCCCTTGCGGCGCTCAAGCAGCAACCTCCCAGCACCACCGAAGAGCTGCTGTTGTGGCGGGAAGCCACCACCATTTTCATGACCGCCGGCCATGGCGGCTGCCACCCCATGGGCCTGGCCCTGGCCGCTCGTCAGCGAGGCCTTGAGGCGCGTGTCTGGTGCAATCAGACCGGCCCGTTGTTTGTAGACTCTGTGCGTGACCCTGAAAAGAAGGCAGTGATCACCACCCTGCACAACTATTTCGTGGAGGCCTGCAAGGCGCAATCCCTGCCGGTCTGTTACGAGGATTTCAGTGCCGCGGATCTGGACGACGCCATCACCGCCGGCAACATCGTGCTGGTGTTGATCAGCACCTGGCGCCTGGATGGCCGCAAGGCCCCCCACTGGGTAGCCATCAGTGGCAGCGATGAGGAATGCTTCTATATTCACGACCCGGACCCGGGCGAGGACCAGGTCCCCCTGGACTGCCAGCATGTGCCGATCACCCGGGAAAAGTTCGACCAGATGCGCAAGTATGGCCAGGCCAAGCTGCGCACTGCAGTGGTGTTGAGTGTTTAGCCTAGTGTTGGGGTATGGTTTTTTACCACAGAGGGCACAGAGTCACAGAGGTAAAACCTGATCCCTCCTGCGGCGCATTAGCATGAAATAATTCTCCCTACGAACTTCAAGCCTAGTGTTTTCTTTTTCTCAGTGAACCCTGTGCCCTCTGTGGTAAAAAATGTTTTTCCTGTCCCGACGAGCCAGACACAAAAAAAGCCCGCGCGCGGCGGGCTTCTTGCTGGGCGGATGTGGCATCACATCTTCATCACGTCTTTGCCCAAGGCCGCGGCTTTTTCACCGTCCACCTTCTGGGTGTTTTCCTCGCACTTGCCCCGGTCACCACCGCAGATTTCGCAACCCTCTTTCATGCCCAGTGTGGCCAGGCCACCACAGGAGCCCTTGATCGGCTTGTTGGAGAGAATCACGCCGACCGCCATGGCCGAGAAAAGCAGGCCGATAAAGATCACTGCGGCCATAATGGTCATCAACATGTTATTTCTCCTCCACGATTGCATCGAAGGCAGGCGTGGAAATTTCTTCTACGCCCTCACCCTTTCTGACAATAAAAAACACGGCCAGTTCGTGCTGTTTGGCAAACGCCATACCGGCCTCCGGACCCAGCACTGTCATGGCGGTGGACAGGCCGTCCGCCATCATGGCGCTTTCGTGCAGCACCGACACCGATGCCAGCATATGGTCCACAGGATAACCGGTTCTCGGATCCAGGGTATGTGAATACAGTTGCCCATCAGATTCGAAGAAGTTGCGGTAATCGCCGCTGGTAGCCACGGCCATGTCTTTCAATACCACTACCTGTTCCACTTCCCGCACGCCGGCAATCGGGCGTTCCACGGCCACCCGCCAGGGCTGACCATAGGGCTTGCTGCCACTACCGCGCAACTCGCCACCCACTTCCACCAGGTAGTTTTTCAAACCCTGGCTTTCCAGCAATTCTGCCACCTTGTCCACGGCAAAGCCTTTGGCAATGGAGGACAGGTCCACGTACACATTGCCGGGCTGCAGAAGCTCATTGTCATTCAACAGCAACTGCTGCCAACCCACCCGCGCCATGGCAGCGTTGATCTCGTCCTCTGACGGCGGCTCAAAACGGTCCGGGTCCGGGCCAAACCCCCACAGATTGACCAGTGGCCCCACCGTCACGTCATAGGCCCCGCCAGTTTTCGAGGAAATACCGAACGCCACAGACAGAACCTTGACCGTATCCTCCGGCAACGCCATCAACGTGCCGGCTTGCGCCGCATTGAAACGGCTCAGATTGGACTCCGGCCGATAGGTGCTCATTTCTGCGTTGACCTGCTCCAGCGCCGCCTCGATATCCGCTTTCAGATCTTCTACGCCTTCCTTGGGTGTGCCGCTGAACTTCACACTCCAGGTGGTGCCCATGGTCGGGCCGCTGAGAACGGACAGACGGTTTTTGCTGTCATCGCAGGCGGTGAGCAGTGCAACGGAAAGAACGACAAGAGCAAAAACGAGACGGGCCATACCTTTAATCCAAGGTAGTTCAACGTTCTGCAGGAAACACTCTGGCAAAGGCCAACGCGAGGCGAACCTCGCTACCCGGAACTTACCGCCCCGTTCGCCATGCAAGCATAGCTCCTACATAAAAAAGCTTAACAACAAAACGCCGACCCGCAGGTCGGCGTTTTTGGTGTTATCCGCCGAAGTCATCCAGCAGGATGTTTTCCGGTTCCACACCCAGGTCATCAAGCATCTTGATCACCGAGGCGTTCATCATCGGCGGCCCACACATGTAGTACTCACAGTCTTCCGGCGCCGGATGGTCCTTCAGATACTGCTCGTACAGCACGTTATGGATAAAGCCGGTGAGGCCGTCCCAGTTATCTTCAGGCTGGGGATCAGACAACGCCAAATGCCATTCGAAGTTGTCATTCTCGCTGGCCAGCATGTCATATTCATCATTGTAGAACGTTTCACGCCAGCTACGGGCACCGTACCAGAAGCTGATCTTGCGCTTGGAGTTCAAACGTTTGAGCTGATCGAAGATATGACTACGCATGGGCGCCATGCCGGCACCACCACCGATGAAGACCATTTCAGCATCGGTCTTCTTGGCAAAGAACTCGCCGAAGGGACCGAACACAGTGATCTTGTCACCCGGTTTCAGGTTGAAGACATAGGAGCTCATGATCCCTGGCTGGATATCCTTGGAGCCCGGAGGCGGTGTGGCGATCCGGATATTGAACTTGAGGATGCCTTTCTCTTCCGGATAGTTCGCCATGGAGTAGGCGCGAATCACTTCCTCGTTGTTCTTGCAGTTCAGATCGAAGAAATTAAAGCGCTCCCAGTCTCCCCGGTACTCTTCGCTGATATCGAAATCAGAGAATTTCACGTCGAACGGCGGCGCTTCCAGCTGCACATAACCACCGGCGCGGAAATCCACGTTCTCGCCTTCCGGCAGCTTCAGAGTCAGCTCTTTAATGAAAGTGGCCACGTTATCGTTGGCGATAACCTCGCACTCCCACTTCTTCACACCGAAGAACTCTTCCGGTACTTCGATCTTCATGTCCTGCTTCACGTTCACCTGGCAGCTTAGGCGCCAGCCGTCGCGAATCTCGCCCTTGGTGAAGTGTCCCTCTTCGGTAGGCAGGATATCACCACCACCTTCCAGAACCTGACACTTACACTGGGCACAGGTGCCACCACCACCACAGGCGGAAGACAGAAAGATACCCTGGTTGGCCAGGGTACCCAGCAGCTTGGCGCCAGCCGGGGCGTCGATGGATTTTTCTTCATCACTGTTGATGTTGATGTGCACGTTCCCGCTGGCTACCAGCCGGGAGCGGGCCATCAAGATCACCGCCACCAGTGCCAGTACAATGGCGGTGAACATGACCACACCGAGAATAATCTCAAAACTCATGATTCAACCCCTTCGCTTACAGCTGCACGCCGGAAAAAGACATGAAGCCCAGAGACATCAGCCCCACGGTGATGAAGGTGATGCCCAGACCTTTCAGGCCATCTGGCACGTCGCTGTATTTCAGCTTCTCGCGAATACCGGCCAGCAGCGTAATCGCCAGCGCCCAGCCAACCCCGGCCCCGACGCCATACACCATGGACTCACCAAAGGTATAGTCACGCTCCACCATGAACAGGGACGCACCCAGAATGGCGCAGTTCACGGTAATCAGCGGCAGGAAGATGCCCAAGGCGTTGTAGAGACTGGGCACATACTTGTCCAGGGTCATTTCCAGGATCTGCACCAGCGCGGCGATAACGCCAATATAGCTGAGCAGGCCCAGGAAACGCAGGTCCAGGCTAGCCAGGGACTCAATCCCGGTCCAGGCCAGGGCGTTCTCGTCCAACAGGTAAGTCAGTATCAGGTTGTTCACCGGCACGGTGATGGTCAGTACCACAATCACCGCAATACCCAGACCCAGAGAGGTCTGGATCTTCTTGGACACGGCAATAAAGGTACACATGCCCAGGAAGAAAGCCAGCGCCATGTTTTCAACAAAGACGGCGCGGACGAACAGGCTCAGATAATGTTCAAACATTACTCGTCTCCGTTAAAACGCGTCGCTGACACGGGTGTGTGGCTTCATCTTGAAGGTATCCTCTTCTACCTGCTCAGGCTTCCAGACCCGGATCGCCCAGATGAACAGACCGATCAGGAAGAAGGCGCTGGGCGGCAACAGCATCATGCCGTTGGTCACGAACCAGCCGCCGTCAGCGGCCTTGGTCAGGATCTGCTGTCCGAACAGGCTGCCGGCACCCAGCAGTTCACGAATGAAACCCAGACCCAGCAGTATCACCGAGTAGCCCAAACCATTGCCCACACCATCCAGGAAGGACGGGATCGGCGGGTTCTTCATGGCAAAGGCTTCCGCCCGGCCCATCACGATACAGTTGGTGATGATCAGCCCCACGAACACCGACAGCTGCTTGGAAATGCCATAGGCATAGGCTTTCAGGAACTGGTCAACCACGATTACCAGCGAGGCAATAATGGTCATCTGCACGATGATACGGATGCTGGACGGAATGTAATTGCGAATCGAGCTGACGAAAAAGTTCGAGAACGCGGTGACGGTAGTCAATGCAATACACATCGTCACCGTCGTGCTCAGGTTACTGGTTACCGCCAGGGCGGAGCAGATACCGAGGATCTGCAGCGCGATGGGGTTGTTGTCGAAAATCGGACCTAAAAGGATGTCCTTCGTTTTCTCCGCCATTACGCGTCTCCTTCCTGCTGTTCGATCGCTTCACCTTGCTGCATGCGCTTGAGGTAAGGACCGAAACCGTTTTCACCGACCCAGAAGCGCAGCAGGTTGCTGACACCGTTGCTGGTCAGGGTCGCGCCGGCAAGACCATCCACCTTGTGTTCGGCGTTTGGCGTCTTGCTGTCCACGGCGCCTTTGACCACCTGGATTTCTACTTCACCCTGCTCACCATAAAGCTTTTTACCTTCCCACAGGGCTTTCCATTTCGGGTTGTCCACTTCGCCGCCGAGGCCAGGGGTTTCGCCGTGTTCATAGAAACCCAACCCGGAAACGGTGTTGGCATCCGGCTCCAGGGCCAGGAAACCATACAGGGTGGACCACAGGCCATAGCCGTGTACCGGCAGGATAATGCGGCTCAGGTCACCATCATCACCGCGGGCCAGAAATACTTCTGCCACGTTCGCCTGGGACTTGATACCGGCAATATCCTCTTTACCGCTGAGCCGCTCGGACCGCTGGGGATCCTTGGCTGCCTTGCGCTGGTCGTAGGATTCCGGCATCTCGACATACTCACCGGTGTCGATGTCCACAAAACGACGTTCAATGCTTTTGAACACCGTGTTCACATCCACACCAGGCTGATACAGGCCAGCGGCTTGCAGGATGTTCATGCGTTTGTCCAACAGCTGGTTCTTGCTCTGTACCGGCCGCAGGCTCACCGCAGCGGTGGCAACCACCACACCGCAAACCACACAGACCAGAAAGGCAACCAGCAGCGTTTTGCCGACACTTTCTTTATTTGCTGACATTTACACTTCTCCCCCGGTCCGGCGCAGGCGACGACGGACATTCGCCTGCACAACAAAGTGGTCGATCAACGGCGCACACAGGTTGGAGAACAGAATGGCCATCATCACGCCCTCCGGGAACGCCGGGTTCACCACCCGGATCAATACGATCATGACACCGATCAGGGCACCGAAGATGTACTTGCCCACATTGGTCATGGAGGCCGACACCGGGTCAGTAGCCATGTAGATCATGCCGAAGGCAAAGCTGCCCACGGTCAGGTGCCAGTACCAGGGCATCGCAAACATGGGGTTAGTGGCGGAGCCCACCGCGTTAAGCAACGTGCTGAGCGCCACCATGCCCAGGAATACACCCAGTACGATTCGCCAGGAGGCCACTTTGGTGAGCAGCAGCGCCGCACCACCAATCAGAATCGCCAGTGTTGATGTCTCACCGATCGAGCCCTGAATACCGCCAAGGAAGGTCTGCATCCAGCTGATGTTGGCACCGGCATCGGCGGTCAGATTACTGGCAAAGTCCAGTTGACCGGCAGCCGCCAACGCCAGTGGCGTCGCCCCGGAGAAGTTGTCCACCGCAGTCCATACCGCATCCCCGGACATTTCTGCCGGGTAAGCGAAGAACAGGAACGCCCGCCCGACCAGCGCCGGGTTAAGGAAGTTCTTGCCGGTACCGCCGAACACTTCCTTGCCGATGACCACACCGAAGGAAATACCCAGGAACACCTGCCACAGGGGGATAGCCGGGGGAAGAATCAGGGTAAACAGGATACCCGTCACGAAGAAACCTTCGTTCACTTCGTGGCCGCGCTTCCAGGCAAACAGCCCTTCCCAGATGAAACCACCCAGATAGACCACAAGCAGAATAGGCACGTAATAGACCATGCCGTGCAGCAGGTTGGACCATAAACTGGCGGCATCAAACCCTGCCAGGGCCATGACCAGATCACTGCGCCAGCCGGGAATCGGGCTGAAGCCCTCAGCGATCTGCAGGTTTGCCTGATAACCGGTGTTCCACAGCCCGAACAAAATCGCCGGGAAGGCGCAGAACCACACCGTCATCATGATCCGCTTCAGATCGATACCATCACGTACATGCGCGGAGGACCGGGTCACCGAGTCCGGGGTGTACAGCATGGTGTCGAACATTTCGTAGAAGGTGTAATACTTCTCGAACTTGCCGCCCTCGTGGAAATGCGGGGCAACCTTGTTGTCCAGAAAACTTCTCATGCCCATGCTCAGCTCTCCGCTTCAATGGTGGTGAGATTGTCGCGCAGAATCGGACCATACTCGTATTTGCCCGGGCACACGAAGGTACACAGGGCCAGGTCTTCTTCCACCAGCTCGAGCGCGCCCAGTGCCGTGGCACTGTCGGTATCCCCAACGATCAGCGCACGCAGCAACTGAGTCGGCAGGATATCCAGCGGCATCACTTCCTCGTAGGCCCCCACCGGCACCATGGCCCGCTCGGAACCGTTGGTGGTGGTGGTGAAGTTGAAACGCTTGCCCGGCATCAGCTTGGACAGGTAGATGTTCAGCACCGAGAAGCGATTCACGCCCGGGGAGATGTAGCCCAGCAATTCGCGCTTATGGCCTTCGCACAACGCCGTTACCTGGTTACCGGTGCGGCTCAGGAAAGCCACCGGACCCTGGGCATTGTGGCCGCCAAAGACGGAACCACTGATCAGGCGGTTGTCACCTTCTTTCAGTTCGCCCTGGGCGAAGTCGTCGGTGCTGGCACCCACCCGGGTACGCAGGGAACGAGGCGTTTTAACCTGCGGGCCGGCCAGAGCCACTACCCTGGAGGAGTAAATCTTGCCTTCGGTGAACAATTTACCGATGGCAATCACGTCCTGATAACCCACAGACCAGACAATCTTTTTCAGGCTAACCGGATCCAGGTGATGAATGTGTGTACCCACATTGCCCGCCGGGTGTTTGCCGGCAAAGGCTTCTTCACGTACCTGGCCACCGGCGAAGCTCGGCAGGTCGGTATTGGGGCCACGACATACCCATACCGGACCATCGGTAAGACGGCTCAACACGGCAAGACCGTGACGGAAAGCCTGTTCGTTTTCCTTGATCACCAGTGCCGGCTCCTGGGCCAGCGGATTGGTATCAAGAACGGAAACGAAAATGGAATTCGGGGTGCTACCCGGCGCAGGTACCTTGCCGAAGGGGCGAGTCCGCAACAAGGTCCACTCGCCAGAGTCCACCAGCTGCTGCTGTACCGCTTCACGGCCCAGGCCGGCGATCTGCTCAGGGCTGTAGGAATCAAAGGTGACTTCGTCTTCCTGCTCGGCCACTTCAATCACTACAGATTGAAGGACGCGCTTGTGGCCACGATTGATCGCCACCACCTTGCCGGCGGCAGGAGCGGTGTATTTCACACCCTCGGTTTTCTTGTCCGTGAAGATCAACTGGCCTTTCTTGACCACGTCTCCCTCGCGGACCTCCATGGTGGGTTTCATGCCCACATAGTCACCGCCGAGCACGGCAACAGAACGAACCTGGTGGCCTTCCTCAATCGCCTGGCGCGGTGCACCAGTGATGGGCAGATCCAGGCCCTTCCTGACTTTAATCATAGTTTCTCGCCCACGTTGCGTGTTGCTGAAGTCGAGGCACATCCGCCTGCAAGCCCCGAAAAGCGGGAAATGCCGTGGATGTTCGCTAAAACCGGAATTTGCACTTGGGAGCCGGCTTCAGCCGGCGGCGCCATTATAAAGACGCACCTGCCCGTTCGCCAGCACCGTGCGACCCGTCTTTCGTCGCACAGAACTACTTTGGTGCAAAAGAAAACCCGGTTATGCACCGAAAAAAAGCCCGCAGCGCGGGCTTCTTTTCAAACGCAGTTCAGTCCTTCGGGTACGCCGGGTATTCCACCCCGGAGATCTGCTGCAGGATACGCAGTACCTGGCAGCTGTAACCGAACTCGTTGTCGTACCACACGTACAGTACGCAATGACGCCCACTGACAATGGTAGCCTCCGCATCAATCACGGAAGCGTGACGGGAACCGACGAAGTCGGTAGATACCGCATCCGGGCTGCTCACGAAGTCCACCTGACGCTGCAGCGGAGAGTGCAGGCTCACCCAGCGCAGGTACTCGTTAAGCTCTTCCAGGGTGGTTTCCTTGCCCAGGGTCAGGTTGAGGATCGCCATGGACACGTTCGGAGTGGGCACCCGGATGGAGTTGCCGGTGAGCTTGCCCTGCAGGGACGGCAGCGCCTTGGCAGCAGCCGTCGCCGCACCGGTTTCGGTCAGCACCATATTCAGGGGCGCGGAGCGACCACGACGGGGACCTTTATGGAAGTTATCCAGCAGGTTCTGGTCGTTGGTGTAGGAGTGCACGGTTTCCACGTGGCCGTATTCGATGCCGAATTTGTCTTCCAGAGCTTTCAGCGGCGGTACGATGGCATTGGTGGTGCAGCTGGCAGCGGAAATGATCTTGTCGCTGTCTTCGATCATGTCATTGTTCACACCATGAACAATGTTTTTCATATCGCCTTTGCCCGGCGCAGTCAGCATCACGCGGGCAACGCCCTTGCACTGCAGGTGCTGGGACAGGCCTTCCGAATCGCGCCACTTACCGGTGTTGTCGATCACCACAGCATTGTTGATGCCGTACTCGGTGTAATCGATGGAAGACGGATCGCTGGAGTAGATCACCTTGATGAAGTTGCCGTTGGCGATGATGGCGTTTTCGTCTTCATCCACGGCGATGGTGCCAGCAAACGGGCCGTGCACAGAATCACGACGCAGCAGGCTGGCACGCTTCTGCAAGTCGCCCTTACCGGATTCGCGCACCACGATGGCCTTCAGGCGCAGGCCATCGCCGGAACCCGCTTTCTCGATCAGCAGACGGGCCAGGATACGGCCGATACGGCCAAAACCGTACAGCACCACGTCCGTGGAGCTGGGCTCTGGCCCCTTGTTATTGACCGCTTCAGCCAGCTCTTCACGGACATAGTCCTCAATGGACAGGCCGCGATTATCTTTCTTGTACTCTACCGCCAGTTTGCCGATATCAATGCGGCATGGGCCCAGGTCCAGCTTGTTCACTTCCTGCAGAACCGGGAAGGAATCCACCACGGACAGCTCGGAATCTTCGACCTGCTTGACGAAACGATGGGCTTTCAGGATCTGGATAACAGACTTGTTGACCAGGGAGCGGCTGTAAACTGTAGTAGTGATGTTCTTTTCGCGATGCAGCTTGCCGATCATCGGGATCATGGCTTCTGCGATTTCTTCGCGGTTCTTCCAGCGTCCGAAGTGGTCTTCCAGTTTGTTCACGGAGATGCCCCTCTCAGGTTGGGTTCGGGTGAAGAAAACCGTGGCTGGCACCGAAATGCCCGGTTTCAACGTTCACCGGCGGTGGAGTTTGGGGCGCGAATAATATCGCCAAACGCCGCGTTTATCCACCCAAATGGCGGGGATATTACGGTTTCACATGGTAGCCTTTGCATAACTCCTTGCACACTCAGGCTTACAGGCCGGCCCACACACGTTGTTGCCCTTTATCGACTGGCAACCCGCCTGCGCTCAAAAGTGCGCCCAGATGATGGGCCGCCCTGAAAGCCCCGGAGGGCGAGGCCTGAAGGGCACATCTGCTGCGCTTTGTCGATAGGAAAGGAGCCCACCCTGTCCGTCACGACAAACCACAACAGCTGCACCCTTCAGACCCCGCTGAGCGCGCAAGGACTTATACAAAGGCTCCCAACCGTTTCACACGTTCACGCAACACCGGCAACACCTCTTCCTCGAACCAGGGCCGCTGGCGCAGCCATAACCGGTTTCGCGGGCTCGGATGAGGCAGCGGGAAGTAGCCATGCTCCAGGGCCCGGGCAAAATCAAGGACATTGTCCGACAGGGTCTTGCCCGGCGCCGGCAGGTAGTACTTCTGGGCGTACTGCCCCACCAGCAGGGTCAGCTGCAGGTCCGGCAGTTCCGCCAGCAACCGCTCATGCCATTGGGGGGCACACTCCGGCCGGGGTGGCAGATCGCCCCCCTTACCGCGGCCCGGATAACAGAACCCCATGGGCATAATGGCGATGCGGTTTTCGTCATAGAAGGCTTCCCGGTCCATTTGCAGCCAGTCGCGCAGCCGGTCCCCGGAAGGATCATTCCAGGGAATGCCGGTTTCATGGACCCGGGTGCCCGGCGCCTGACCCACGATCAGCAGCCGGGCTCCCTCCCCGGCCCGCACCACCGGACGCGGCCCCAGGGGCAGATGGGCCTCGCATAGTCGGCAGGCCCGTACCTCCTCCAATAAAGGAAGCAGCCGACTCATGCCGCAGGGCTGTCCGAGCGGTGCAGGCGCATCAGCCCTTCCTGGGCCACCGAGGCCACCAGGGTGCCGTCCTGACGATAGATGGAACCGAAGTTCATGCCCCGAGAGCCACCGGCAAAGGGACTCTCGCTGCGATAGAGCAGCCATTCATCGATTCGGAAATCTCCGTGGAACCACATGGCGTGGTCGACGCTGGCGCACTGTACATGGGGCTGCCAGAAGTTCATGCCGTGGGGCAGCATGGCGGTGCCCATCAGCCCGAAATCCGAGCAATAGGCCAACAAGGCCCGCTGGGTCATGGGATCTGCGTCCACCGAATCGACCACCTTGAACCACACCTCCCGTAACGGCGGCTCCGGCTGGGACGAAATCGGATCACGGGGAGTGACCGGGCGGAATTCCACCGGCCGGTCCTGAAGAAACGCCTCACGGTACTGTTCCGGCAACCGGGCCACCAGCTTCTGCCGGGCCGCCTCGTCATTCTCCAGACCTTCCGGGCCGGCCACTTCCGGCATGGGCGCCTGATGGGCAACACCCTCCTCTTCTACCTGATAGGACGCTGCCAGAGAGAAGATCGGCCGGCCATGCTGGATGGCGTTGACACGGCGGGTGGTAAAGCTTCTGCCATCACGAATGCGGTCCACATCGTAGACAATGGGTTTGGTGAAATCCCCGGCGCGCAGGAAATAGGCGTGCAGGGAGTGCACCGACCGGTCCTCCGGCACTGTTTTCGAAGCCGCCAGCAACGCCTGCCCGGCCACCAGGCCGCCAAACACACTCTGCTGCCCATTGGCCTGGCTCTGCCCCCTGAACAAATTATTCTCGAGCTGTTCCAGATCAAACAGCGCCATCAGTTCCCGAACCGATGCATTCATAGACGTATCCTCAGCGCAAAACACAATCAATAACGGGTCATGGTAACCGCAAGCCCGCTAAAATTTGAGGTCAAATCACGAATCGGCTCAACCTGCCGGGGTTCTTCGCGGGCGCAGAGGCAGCCCAGGAAATTAACAACACCACTGTGGTCTCGTCCTCCTGCTTGGCACAACGCCAGAGAAAACATCACTTTTAGCGCTTGTTTGAACTGAGTCACACTGTTTACTATATGCACAAATAGACAAAGGGGGCGCCTAGATCGCCTTCGGGGGGACAATTCGATGTTTCAGCTTCTCCGCGGTGGCCTGGCGGCCATGGCGCTCTGCATGTTGCTTTTCTCTCAGGCCGTGCAAGCCACCGTTCCATCACGCCTGGTCATACAAGGCTATCTCAGCGATCGCTCCAGCCAGTTGCCCCTGCATGGCACCTACACGCTGACCACAACCCTTTACGATCTATCCGGGCGGACGACCGACTACCAGAATGATGGAGGGACCAACACCGATCCCCTCGGTCTTGGCGCAGTCCTCTGGACCGAAGACATGACCGTCAGCGTTGAGAACGGCCGATACAGCCTGGTGTTGGGTGATAGCGACAGCAACCCCCTGCCCGATGACCTGCTGGAAAGCAATCAGGTAGAACTGGGGCTGGCGATTAATGGCGACAGTGAAATGTCTCCGCGCCTTGTCGTCACCACCGGCAGCGTGCCCTATGCCCTGCAGGCCCGCGAAGCCGAGCAGGTCAACGGGGATATCACTCCGCGCACGGTAAGCGTCGCCGATCAGCTTTTGATCAATGCCAATGGTGAGTGGGTAGGCCCGGACAGCGGCCTGGTAGGCCCCAAAGGCGAGACTGGCAGCCAGGGCCCCATCGGTCCTATCGGCCCCAAAGGGGATACCGGTAATACAGGCCCACAAGGCGCCGTCGGACCGCAAGGTATCGCTGGGCCCACTGGTCCTAAAGGCAACACTGGAGACCAAGGCCCCGTTGGACCTATCGGCCCCAAGGGCGATACCGGCAATCAAGGACCTCAGGGTGAAACCGGACCGCAAGGCATCCCCGGCCCCGCAGGCCCCAAAGGCGACACAGGTAACCAGGGCCCTATAGGGCTCACCGGCATGACCGGCCCAGCCGGCACATTCAGTACCAGCAATGTAGCCCAGAAGGCCTGCACCAGTGCGACAAGCTGCCAATGTGACAGTGGCGTAGTACTGGCCGGTGGCGTTCAGTGTGCCAGCAATAGCTACATTACCAACAGCTACCCCAGTGCCGCCGGCGCCTGGAGCGGCAGTTGCGAAACCTGGCAGACTGGCGCGGCCGCCACGCCTACCGCCATTACCATTACTTGCGCGGTAGCCAACTAATGGCTATCACGCGACGGCAGTTTATCGCGGCTGGCGGCGCGGCCGGGATCCTGCTCAGCACACCCTTGGTCGCCGGCACCACGGCAGCCCGCGTGGAACTGGTCAGTGCAGCGCGGGCGATTGCCCTCGGCGAGAACCAGAGGCTGCAGATCACCGACCATGGCCGCCAAGCCCAGTGGTATCGCAACGGCAGCACCATCAGTCTAGACACCGGCGCTCCCCACGAAACCCGCATCGTTGCCGCGGCCCTGGATGGGGATAACGCTGTCCTGCTGGACCGCAGCCAGCGTCGGCTAAGCTGGTTCCGGCCCGACGGTAGCCAGGCCCGCCATATTGATCTGACCGATCTGCAGGAACCTGCCGACTTTGTGCTCAATGGTGACCACGCTTTGATCGCAGATGTACACGGCCATCGCCTGATGCGACTGCATCTGCGCAATGAATCCAGAGTCTGGCTGCAAAGCGACCGGCCCCTGAATGGTCCCGCCTCTCTGGCCAAAACCGCAGAGCGCATCACCCTGCTCACCCTCGGCGATCGGCGACTGCACCACTTCACCCTGACAGGCGACAGCCTGGGCAGTGAAGTCAGCACATTAACCATGCCCAGCGGCTTGACCGCCGTGAACGACCAGCTATTGATCATGGATCGTTGCCAGAAGCAGCTCTGCTGGGCTGACCGAGCTACACCGGTACTGGCACTCCCCCAAACCAGCGCCCAGCAGCTGGCTCATCTGAGCTGGCAACCGGGCAGTAACCTGCTGATCAGCGTGTGAGGCCACTATGAGCGAACCTTTTATTGCTGAAATTCGCATCTTTGCGGGTAATTTCGCCCCTCGCAGCTGGGCCTTTTGCAACGGGCAACTCTTGCCTATCAGTCAGAATACCGCCCTGTTCAGCCTGATCGGCACCACTTATGGCGGGGATGGTCGTACCACAGTGGCCTTACCCAATCTGCAAGGCCGAGCGCCCGCACATCCCGGCAGAGGCCCCGGACTGCCAAGTTATCGCCTTGGTCAGGTGGCCGAGAACAACCCGGTAGAGGTTGTACAGAACGTCACGCCCGACCGTAACCTGGGCAATAGCCAGACCACCCGCACTATCGCCGCCAAAATACCCGCTGGCGATCAGCGCCATCCTTATCTGGGTCTGAATTTCATCATTGCTCTGCAAGGGCTATACCCATCCAGAGGCTAGGAGTCTTTTACTGATGAGCGAACCCTTTCTCGCCGAAATCCGCATTTACGGCTTCAACTTTGCGCCCCGCGGTTGGGCCTTCTGCGATGGACAAATCTTGCCGATCAATCAAAACCAGTCCCTTTATTCTCTGCTGGGCACTACCTACGGTGGCGACGGCAGAACCAGCTTTGCACTTCCGGACCTGCGCGGCCGCACGCCCATGCATCCGGGAGCGGGTAGCATCAATCAGGGCACTAAAGGGGGAACGGCGAACACAACCGGGCCTACCGATGATGGAGACACCCTGGACAGCCTGACCCTGGATCGCAATCTGGGCAGCACCTTGAATAACACCCTGGTTGCCACCCATGGTGCGCAGATGGATTCTATCGCGTTTAACTTTGCCATTGCCCTGCAAGGGCTTTTCCCAAGCAGAAGCTAGAGGCTCCTATGTCAGAACCCTTTGTAGGTGAAATTCGCATGTTTGCCGGCAATTTTGCTCCGCGAGGCTGGGCACTCTGCGATGGCCAACTATTGGCCGTATCACAGAATGATGCGCTGTTTTCCTTGTTTGGCACCATTTATGGCGGTGATGGCAGAACCACATTCGGTCTACCGGATTGTCGGGGACGCTCTCCGGTACACGCCGGCACGGGCCCGGGACTTCCTCAGGCTCGTCTGGGCGCCAAAAGTGGCAGCAATGCCAGTGGTGCCGTTGCTGCCACTACCAGCGTCAGCATTGATCGCGGCCTGGGGAAAACCCAACAAACCTGGCAGGCGCATTCGAACAACCAGGAATCGCTGACCCCCCAGCTCTTTGTGCACTTCATTGTGGCCCTGTTCGGCATTTACCCTTCCCGCTCGTAATGCACAGCTACCGTTTACGCCCGGCCAGTGACAGCGACACACCGATGTTACTGGCCATCTACACCAGCACCCGCCAGGAAGAAGTGGCGCAGACCGGCTGGCCCCAGGGGCAGCAGGATGCCTTTTTGGCCATGCAGGCCAAGGCGCAGCACGAACACTACCTGCTGCATTATCCGGAAGCGGAGCGTCATCTGATTGAGTTAAGCGGGGAGACAGCCGGGCGGCTGTACCTGTCCGATTGGGAGCAGGAAATCCGCATCGTGGATATTGCCCTGCTGCCGGCCTTTCGTGGCAGCGGCCTGGGGTCACAGGTTCTCGCCGCCCTGCAGGCCCGGGCTCGCCGGGCCGGCAA
>NZ_DEXN01000044.1:55626-57957 GCF_002364155.1 Alcanivorax sp. UBA3183 | reverse complement strand
CGGGCCGGCAAGCCCCTGACTATTCACGTGGAAACCAATAACCCGGCACGACGGCTCTATGAGCGGCTGGGCTTTGTGGAACAGGCAGACAAGGGTGTCTACCTGCTTATGCGCTGGCAACCTGACGATTGAACACCGCTTCGAAATGGTAGGTACCATCACTGGCGCCCAACGGCCCCACCGGTACCACAAACACCGATGTCTCACCAAGCACGTCGTTACGCATGACAGTGGCGCCCTGCTCCAATTGCACCTGCCCCGCAAACAACAGGGAGAAACATTCCCACCCCTCCGGCGAGATCGGCATCGTCACTTCCGCCAAGGTCAGGCTATCGCCATTTTCCAGCGTAAACGCCTGTCCTTCACAATCTTTCCATTGTTGTAATGTAATCATGCATCCTCCCCAATCAGACCGGCAGTCTAGCCGGCACTGACGGCACCGTCACCCTTGGCTACAATACGCACCCACCGAACACGCAGGACACGGGTCTTAATGAAGTTACTCCCCGACAGCAGCCTCTTCCCCACCGGCCGCGAGCACTACAAAGACTGGGCCGGGCTGGACAGCGGCAGCATGGCTGCCGTGCTGGCCGAACTGGCACGCAGCCAGGATCATCTGTTTGTGGTGCTGGCTCCCAACAGCAGTCGCGCACAACACCTTGCCGACTCGCTGGAGTTCTACCTGACCGGTAGCGGGGATCAGGGCAACGATACGCCGGTAATGCTGTTTCCGGACTGGGAAACCCTGCCCTACGACCTGTTCAGCCCCCACCAGGACATCATCAGCGATCGCATCCGCGTGTTGCACCAGTTGCCCATCAGTCACAAGGGCATCCTGGTAGTGCCAATAAATACCCTGATGCAGCGGCTGGCCCCGCCACTGCACATCACCGGCAACAGCTTCATGCTCAAAGTGGGCGACACCTTCGATATGGAAGCCACCCGCAGCCGCCTGGTGTCCTGCGGCTACCGACAGCGGGATAACGTTTACGAACACGGCGAATTCGCCGTGCGCGGCGCCATCATGGATATCTTCCCCATGGGCGCCGATCAACCCTTCCGCATTGAGCTGTTCGACGACGAGATCGAATCCCTGCGCCTGTTCGACGCGGAAAGCCAGCGCTCCACCGGCAAGGTGGATGACATCACCCTGCTGCCGGCGGCGGAATACCCGCTCAGCGCCGACGGCATCAGCCGTTTCCGCACCGCCTTTCGCGACACCTTCGACGTGGACACCCGCGGCGTGCCGCTCTATCAGGATGTGTCCGACGGCCTGTCCGCGCCGGGGCTGGAGTACTACCTGCCGCTGTTCTTCGAGAACATGGCCACCCTGTTCGACTACCTGCCCGACGATGTGCGACTGGTGGAGCTAGCCGACTGCCAGAGCGCCGTGGAGCACTTCTGGGCCGACGTGGAACAGCGCTATGAATCCCGCCGCCACGATATCCACCGGCCGATTCTGACGCCCTGGAAGTTGTACCTGCGCCCGGAAGAACTGGCAGCTTCTCTCAAACAGCACCCCCGTGCCCGACAGGCGGATAGCGACAACGCCATTCACTTCGACGTGGCCAGCATGCCGGCGCTCACAGCCGATGTGCGCGCCAGCAACCCGCTGGCCCTGCTGCACACTTTCTCCGACGCCCATCCGGACACCCGCATTCTGCTCTGTGCAGAAACCGCCGGCCGCCGGGAAGCCCTGCTGGAATTGATGCAGAAAATCGGCATCCAGCCGGCCCTGAAAGACAACTGGCCGGACTTTATCGCCCAGCCAGAGCGCTGGAGCCTGACCCGCGGCGAGCTGGATGCGGGCTTCTACGCCCCCGAACATGAACTGCTGGTAGTCACCGAGAACGACCTCTACGGCGAACGGGTTCTGCAACGCCGGCGCCGCAAATCCAGCAGCGACGACGGCGCCGCCGAGCAGGCCTTCCGCTCCCTGGGCGAGCTCACCGAAGGCTCCCCGGTAGTGCACATGGAGCATGGCGTGGGCCGCTATCTGGGCCTGATCCATATGGAAGTGGACCGCCAGCAACACGAGTTCCTGTTACTGGAATATGCCGGCGGCGACAAGCTCTACGTGCCGGTGTCCTCCCTGCACCTGATCAGCCGCTACGGCGGCGGCGATACCGCCCCACTCAACCGGCTGGGCACCGAGCAGTGGAGCAAGGCACGGCAGAAGGCCGCAGAAAAGATCCACGATGTGGCCGCGGAGCTGCTCAACACCTACGCCCGCCGCGAAGCCCGCCAGGGCAAGCAGTTCGACGTGGACATGACCGATTACGAGCGCTTCAGTGCCGGCTTCCCCTTCGAGGAAACCCCGGACCAGCAGGC
>NZ_DEXN01000044.1:335-55511 GCF_002364155.1 Alcanivorax sp. UBA3183 | reverse complement strand
AAGACCGAAGTGGCCATGCGCGCCGCCTTCGTGGCAGTGGAAAACCAGACCCAGGTGGCGGTGCTGGTGCCCACCACCCTGCTCGCCCAGCAGCATTACGAGTCCTTCACTGACCGCTTTGCCGACTGGCCGGTGAACATCGAAGTGCTGTCACGCTTCCGCAGTGCCAAGGACAAGACCCAGGTGCTGAAGCGTCTGAAGGAAGGCAAGGTGGATATCCTGATCGGCACCCACCAGTTGCTGCAGGAAACCGTCTCCTTCAGCGACCTGGGGCTGATCATCGTGGACGAGGAACACCGCTTTGGGGTGCGTCACAAGGAGCGCCTCAAACAGATGCGCGCTGAATGCGACATCCTCACCCTCACCGCCACTCCGATCCCCCGTACCCTGAATATGGCCTTTAGCGGCATGCGCGACATTTCCATCATCGCCACCCCACCGCAAAAACGCCTGTCGGTAAAAACCTTCGTGCAGCAGCACAACGACACCACCATCAAGGAAGCCTTGCTCCGCGAGCTGCTTCGTGGCGGTCAGGTGTACTATCTGCACAACGATATCGACACCATGGACAGGACCGCGGCCGACATCCGCAAACTGGTCCCTGACGCCCGCGTCGGCATTGCCCACGGGCAGATGCGCGAGCGGGAACTGGAAGCGGTGATGAGCGACTTCTATCACCGGCGCTTCAATGTGCTGGTCTGTTCCACCATCATCGAAACCGGCATCGACGTGCCCAGCGCCAACACCATCATCATCGACCGGGCCGACAAGCTCGGCCTGGCACAGCTGCATCAGTTACGAGGCCGCGTGGGCCGCAGCCATCACCAGGCCTACGCCTACCTGATCACCCCCAGCCCCAAGGCGATGAGCAAGGACGCACTCAAGCGCCTGGAGGCCATCGAACAGGCCACCGACCTGGGCGCCGGCTTCATGCTGGCCAGCCAGGATCTGGAAATCCGTGGCGCCGGGGAACTGCTCGGCGAAGAGCAGCACGGTAACATCCACACCATCGGTTTCAGCCTCTACATGGAAATGCTGGAACAGGCGGTGGAAGCTCTGAAACGGGGCGAACAACCGGACGTGGAAAAACCGCTCAGCGGTGGTCCGGAACTGAACCTGCGTATCCCCGCTCTGATCCCTGAGGATTACCTGCCTGACGTGTTCGGCCGCCTGACCCTCTACAAGCGCATTGCCGGCTGCAAGACCCGCAATGGCCTGAAAGAACTGCAGGTAGAAATGATCGATCGCTTCGGCCTGCTGCCGGCACCGGTGAAAAACCTGTTTGCGGTCACCGAACTGCGCCAGCAGGCGGAGCGCCTGGGCATCACTCGACTCGATGCTCACGCCGGCGGCGGCAAGCTGGAATTCGGCGAGCGCACCCCGGTGGATCCGCTGACTATCGTAAAACTGGTCCAGTCCGGCCCCAACCGCTACAAGCTCGAGGGTGCCAATGCACTGCGTTTTGTGGAAGGCAGTGAAACGCCAGAGGAACGTATCGAGGTGGTAGAGGCCCTGCTCAAGCGCCTTGCAGCCCAGAGCATCAAACAGGACACCGGCAGCTAATTCGTGAAAAACGACCGGCCAGGCGGTTAATCGTGAATTGGCGATGTGAACTGGTTATAGTCGTTGAAATAAAAAATGACGTGGGTGCAATTTCCAGGGCGTCGCCTTGTCTCAGCCAAGGCGTACAGGTGTAAGGAAATCACCGGACTCTCCGCCCCCAGCGGAGCATCCGACAGGCAGCAGGAGGGGCACACCTCCACGTCAGTATCAAGATAAGGCCTGCATACAGGCCACCAGAGGAGATCCCGATGCTTCGCGCATTCTTTTTGGCTGTGCTGGCCCTCATGGCCACCCCTGTCATTGCCCAGAGCTGGTACAACGTTGAGGTCCTGATATTCGCCCGTGATCACGGCAGCAGCGAAGAAATCTGGCCCGCCGATTTGCAACCTCGCTACGCCTCCCGGTCAGTGACTATTGGCGCACCGGAAGCCAGCGAATACGCCGACCCGGACGCACTGTCCCGCGGTGCCTGGCAACCTCTGCCGGAAGACGAGACCGTGCTGCAATACATGATGGAGCGCATGGCCGGCACCGGTGATTACCGACAGCTTTACCACAAGGCCTGGAGCCAGCCCATTGGTGACAAGAGCGACACTCTGCCAGTGTATCTGAGCGGTGGTCAGACCCTGACAACGGGTGACGGCAACGTGCCAGAACTGGAAGGCACACTGCACTTCAGCGAATCCCGCTACGTCCACGTGGAGCCACGCATCTGGTTCAATACCCAGAGTAACGGCCAGCGTTTCTACGTGGATATCGACGAAAGCCGTCGCCTCACCGGCCATGAAGTCTATTACTTCGACCACCCCATGTTCGGCATGCTGGTGCGAATCACTCGTTAAGGCCGATCAAATGAAACAGGCGGGCACCGCCCAGTAAGTGGTCCAGGCGGAAGAGACATCAAATTTATTCGGCCAAATCTACGTTGTGATACACGTTCTGCACATCGTCCAGATCGTTGAGCATGGCCAGGAATTTATCGAACAGCTCCCGGTCATCGCCGCTCACCGTGGTGAAACTCTGCGGAATAAACTGGATTTCATCCACCTCGAAGTCGATACCTTCGAAAGCGCCAGCAAGCGCCTGGCGGGCCTTGGCATATTCTGTGTTGGGGGTGAACACAGTGAGCATGCCGTCTTCGCTTTCGATATCGGTGACATCCACATCCGCGTCCATCAGTGCTTCCAGCACCGCTTCTTCGTCATCATGACGGAACACGAAAATCGCCGCATGATCGAACATGTGAGCCACGGTGCCCTGGGTACCGATCTTGCACTTGGTCTTGGTGAACGCCACGCGCACATCGCCGAAAGTACGGTTGGGATTGTCGGTAAGACACTCGATGATCGCCATGCAGCCGCCAGGGCCATAGCCCTCGTAACGAGCCGGGGCAAAATCTTCACCGCCGCCGCCTTTGGCCTTGTCGATGGCTTTATCGATCACATGGCCAGGCACCTGATCCTTCTTGGCCCGGTCAATCAGACCACGCAGGGCCAGATTGGCAGATGGATCCAGGCCACCCGCCTTGGCGCACACATAAATCTCTCGACCATAGCGGCTGTAAACCTTGGCCTTCATGTCCGAGGTTTTCGCCATGGATTCTTTACGGTTCTGATAGGCGCGGCCCATGGGATACTTACTCCGAGATTGATAGTCAGCCGCAGATTCTAGGGGAAAAACGGGAAATTACCTACGCCCGGGAAATAACACCCCTCAACATCAGACAAACAGTCTAATCGTTAAGATAATGTACCCCGGTCAACCGCTCCGATTCTTCCCACAACCGCTGTGCAACGGCCTGATTGTCAGTGATCTTGCGGGCAAAGGCCGGGGCCGGATAGCCGCGTAATTCCATCACCTTTCCCTCCGGGCCGTAATAACCGCCCGCCTCCACCGCATCGCTGGTGGCGGCCATGACGCCGGGCAGGCACCCCATCTGAGCAGACTGAGCCATGATCTTGTTGAACAGGCCTCCACCGGGCACCGTATCCTGAAGGTGGGTAGCGGAATAGCCGGGGTGAGCGGCCATTACCCTGATGTTCGACCCCGATGCCTGCAGCCGACGCTGCAGGTCCCTGGCGAAAATCAGGTTGGCCAGCTTGCTCTGACAATAGAAGGGCCAACGGGAATAGTTTTTTTCCGCATTGAGATTCCCCCACATCAACTTCCCGCCCCGATGGGCCAGGCTGGATATCTGCACAATCCGTGGATCGCTGGCAAACTCGAGAAGCTCAACAAGCTGGCCGGTCAGCGCAAAATGTCCCAAGTGATTGGTGCCGAACTGCATTTCGAAACCATCCCGTGTTCGCTGCAATGGCGGCGCCATCAGGCCAGCGTTGTTGAGCAGCACATCCAGCTTTGCAAAGCGCTGCTTTACCGCCTCGGAAAACGCCTTTACCGAGGCAAGATCAGCCAGATCCAGCGCCATAATCACCAGCCTGGCGTCAGCCACCATGGCTTTCACCGCCTCCGCGGCCGCTTTGGCCTTGTCCACATTACGGCAGGCCATGATCACTTCGGCCCCTTTGCCGGCGAACAGTTTCACCGCTTCCAGGCCGATGCCGCTGTTGGCGCCGGTTACCAGAATCGTCTTGCCGGTGAGGTCTGCCATCATCTCCGGCCGCCAGGTTGATTTGCCCATGAGAAAATCCTTTCCTGTGGTTGCGATGAAAATGATTGTGCACGGCACCGGCTACCATCACCCCTTCCTGCTGGGCCAATCGTTTGACGCCACACGATGAAGGAAAACTCACAGGTCGGCTTGAGGCCGGTGGCTACTGAATCCCACAGGACTCTCACTGAGCATCAGTGGTATGGTTCTGTGCTTGTTTTGACCCACCGGTGGCCACTGTCATGGTTACCGGACGCAACGACTTACAGGGAGATCCGCACGTGGGCAAGAAGTATGACCTGAATGGCAAGGTGGTTCTCATCACCGGCGCAACCGGCGGGATTGGTGCTGCCAGCGCTCGAGCGCTTTACACAAAAGGGGCCAACCTGGTGCTGACGGATTTATCCCAGCAGTCCCTGGACTTGCTTGCCGCAGAATTTGATCCCGCACGGGTACTCGCCTTGCCTCTCGACGTAACGGATGCAGCCGCCTCAAAAGCTGTCGTTCTGCAAACCGTGGAGCACTTTGGCCGGCTGGATATCGCCTTTGCCAACGCCGGCATTGCCTGGCGGAACAACCCGGCGACTATCGCCAGCTGCGATGAGGCCGAGTTCGAAAAAATTATCGACGTGGATCTGTTCGGCGTCTGGCGCACTCTTCGTGCGGCCCTGCCGGAGGTTCAGCGAAATCATGGCCAGATTGTCATCACCTCCTCGATCTATTCGTTCGTCAACGGCATGGTCAATGCGCCCTACGCCGCCTCCAAGGCGGCAGTGGAAATGCTCGGCAGAGCCTTGCGGGCTGAATTGGCCGGTACCGGCGCCAGCGCCAGCGTGCTCTACCCCGGCTGGACGGCAACACCTATCACCGAGCTGGCCTTCGGTGGTCATGCCACCGCCTCCGAGCTGATTGAAAGCGCCTTTCCTGCCGTACTGAGAAAGCAGGTGCAACCCGAGGAAATTGCCACTGCCCTGGTTGCCGGACTGACAACCCGCTCCGCCGCCATCATTGCCCCGGCCCGCTGGAAACCCTTGTCCATGCTGCGGGGGGTGATGAGCCCACTCAGCGATGCGCTGCTGGATCGCAGCGAAAAGATTCACCGCCTGGTTCGAAACATCGAATCGAACCGCTAGCAAGCGCTTCACTCGACTCTTCCTGCCGCGCGATGAGGCAGGCAGAGTCGAATAGCGAGTGCTCTCTATCCTGCCCTTTCCAAAGCGTTGACTCCCCCGCCACCGCTGGCATGATCGAAGTATCCCAGCCAGCAGTGCCAGCCAGGAGTCCCCATGTCCAAGCCCGTCATCGCCGATATCAAGCCCCGGAAAACCGAACTCAAACCCGGTGAAACCTACCACTTCTGCCGCTGCGGTCGTTCCGCCAACCAGCCCTTCTGCGATGGCTCCCATGCGGGCACCGATATCACTCCCCTCGGCTTCGAAGCCGACAAGGACGAAGGCTACCTGTGCATGTGCAAACACAGCGGCAACTTCCCCTATTGCGATGGCACCCACGCCCGGTTCAGCAAAGACCAGGTCGGCGAAGAAGGCCCCGGCCCGGAGAGTATCCAGCGGGACGGCATGCCACAGCCCAAGGCCACCGCTGAGGAACCCAACGTGGCCCTGATCCACGACCTGGCGGAAAACGGGCTCGATAATGTCGGCCATCATGGCCCCATGACCGCCATGGGTGTCCCCCGTGACTGCCTGCCCAAATGGGATGATATCCAGATCATGGTGGCGCAGATGGCCACCCAGCCGCTGCTGGATGACCAACCCGTAGGCACCGAACTGGTGATCGGTCCCAGAGCGGACAAACCACTAACGCTGGCGATTCCCCTGATGGTCTCGGACATGAGCTTCGGTGCACTTTCCGAGGAGGCGAAGGTGTCACTGGCACGGGGCGCAGACCTGGCCGGCACCGGCATCTGTTCCGGCGAGGGCGGCATGCTGCCGGAAGAACAGGCCGCCAATTCCCGCTATTTTTACGAGTTGGCCAGCGCCATGTTTGGCTATACCGAGGACCATCTGAAGAAGGTGCAGGCGTTTCACTTCAAGGGTGGCCAGGGCGCCAAGACCGGCACCGGCGGCCATCTGCCTGCCAACAAGAACGTGGGCAAGATTTCCCAGGTGCGCCACATTCCCGAAGGCCAGCCGGCCATCTCCCCTGCCACCTTCAGGGAGCTGCACAGCAGCGATGATTTCAAACGTTTCGCCGACCGGGTGCGGGAAGTGTCCGGCGGCATACCGGTGGGGTTCAAACTGAGCGCTAACCATATCGAAAGAGACATCCAGTTCGCCCTGGATGCCAGCGCCGACTACATCATTCTGGATGGCCGGGGCGGCGGCACCGGGGCTGCACCCGCCATGTTCCGCGACCACATCAGCGTGCCCACCATCCCCGCCCTGGCCCGCGCCCGCCGCTATCTGGATGACCAGGGCGCCAGCGGCAACGTCACTCTGATGATCACCGGCGGCCTGCGCATGCCCATGGATTTCGTCAAAGCTCTGGCCCTGGGGGCCGATGGTATTGCCCTGTCCAACAGCGCCATGCAGGCCATTGGCTGCGTTGGCGCCCGCATGTGCAATACCAACCAATGCCCCGCCGGCATCGCCACCCAGAACGAGGAATTGCGAAAACGTCTGGACGTGGACCACGCTGCCCACCGGCTGGCCAACTTCTTCCATGCCTCAACAGAGCTGATGCAAGTCATGGCCCGCGCCTGCGGCCACCACCATCTGAATCAATTTACCCTGGAAGACCTGGCAACCTTTGATCGGGAAATGGCTGCCCTGGCCGGGGTTCGTTATGGCGGAATCGGCTAGCTTCCAGAGATAACAGAGGGAGAAATTTCAACCATCGGTAAGCAATGTCTTACAAGTGAATGGCAAATGTAGGAAAAGGCGTACATTTATTTCGTTACCTCACAACCAACGTCACTTATTTTTTCAAATAATAATATTTTCCTTATTAATCATCCTGTTATAAAAAAATCGTTCCTTCGCTTCAGAAAACCGCCAACAAAGACGGTCAATATGACGTGATCGCAACATCAACTCATCCCTTGAAAGTCTCCGCCTGTCGCGATCCCTTTGCCCTGCTGGGCGTCCCGCTACTAATAATTGAGACATAGATCACTAACTGATGGCGATCAGCAGTTTTCGCCACTATTGCAGTAACCGGTACTACCGGATCTCGGATGGCACAAATGCAAACACAGCGTCTTGGATTTATCGGATTGGGAGAAGACACGGTCAGTGCCTGTCTTTCCATGCTGAAAATCATTGATGGCCGTTCCTCAGTACACTGGAGCCAGGCAACACCTGCGATGGCGGATGTTCTCATGGTGTCCAGTCTGCAAGAGGCACAAACCAGCCAGGACGACCTGAGCCAAAAACCCTGTATCGTCATTTACCCCAGCTCTGAGGAAAAACCAGCATCCGCTTTTGCGCTGCCACACCCATTTCGAGTCATGCAGCTGCTGGATGTGTTGGATGAGGTACTGCGATCTTTGGATACTTCATCCAGTCATGCTGAGCATAATCGTGAAGTGTCTGAATCAGAAGGAAACTCATCACTACCTAGCGTCGATTTTTGTGCCAGTTTATACCGGGTTATCAATAACAAGGGGTCGACTGAACTGTACAGCAGCCAAAGTCCGGAAGGCCTTTTACTGGTAAAACCCGGAAGCCACCGGTTTTACGCACGGCCCGCATTGCTACACGCCTTGTCCGCGGGCCCGGTGTCTTTTAGCCCTTTAAGCCCCAGCAGCGAACCCGTTTCCGAGGGCATGGTGCCACGGCCACTGTTTGAGCTCGCCTGGCTAACCGGAGCTAACCATTGCAATGACCTGCTGCCCTGGCTGGATGAAGACAGCCATTTCAAATTGAGCCGTTGGCCCAGTGCTGCAGCGCTGAATAAATCCCGGCAGTTGCTCTCCTTGTGTGCCCTGATGACCCGCCGTGCACTGACGCTGTCAGAGCTGAAGACACTTTCACATTGTGATGACAAGGCGCTTTATCACTTCATCAATGCTTGTGAAATTAGCGGGTTACTGGTCAGTCAGGTGAGACCGCCCTCTGCTATAGCCCCATCAGTACAAGCTGGCGCGGAACACCATCGCCTCGGTGGGATGATCAAAGGCCTGAGAACACGTCTGGGATTGAGCTGAAATAATGATAAGCAACGAATTCAAAATCCTTTTCACCGGCCCGATGGGCGCCGGTAAGACTACGGCAATCACTCAACTCAGTGATCAGGAATGTGTCTCCACGGATGTGATAAACACTGATTTAGAGCAGTGCAACAAGGAAATGACGACCGCCGGTCTGGATTACGGTTATATCAGCCTGCCTGACGGTAGTGGCGTGCGCCTTTACGGCACACCAGGGCAAGAGCGTTTTCAGTTCATGTGGCCAATTCTGGCTACCAATGCAGCAGGAGTTATCCTCCTTCTGAACGGCGAACACCCGGACCTTGAAGAACACCTGGAACTTTACACCAACGCTTTTTCCAACAACGGGGAAACGCCTCTGGTTATTGGTATTGGCCGGATTTCCAGTGATGACTTCACACGTATCGACCGGGTTACGGAAAAACTGGCAGCCAAACATCTGTTTGTCCCAGTGATTTCCGTGGACGTCAGGGAGTGTGAAGACGTTCTGCTTCTGGTTGAAACCCTCCTCTGTCAGATCGAAGCCAACGAAATGGAACTGATGCAAGTATGAAAGACAGGAACCCTCTTAGCGATTCTGCCGTGGCAATGGCGCAGAAACAGCTACACATCCTGCAAGACTCCACCCCGGGGATCACCTCTGCCGTGCTATTGAGCAGTGATGGCTTTGAAATAGCCACGTTGGAAAACGATAAGGGGAAAGCCAGCCGGCTTGCCGCAATGGGAAGCTCCCTTGCGGCAATCAGCTCGGCAATAGCAAAAGAAGCGGGCATTTCTGAGTGCAGCCGCCTGATTGTCGAATCCGAGGAGGGCGTTGTGGCCGTGATGAAAGTGCCCAACAGCTCACCTCCCCTGGCATTGGCCGTAGTCGCCAATGACGCCTCCAAGCTCGGGCAACTGATCTGGGGCGCCAAAAACTGTTGTGCAGCTCTATCGGAATCATTGAAAGCAGCCAGTTAGTTCCCCTCTTTAGGGAAAATATAAAATAATAGGAGTTAGTTATGGGCAACGTTACTGAGAGTCTGAAAACCCTGTTGGAATCCGATGGTGCAATGTGTGCCGCTATTGTTGATTCAAACAGTGGCATGGTGCTGGGTCAGGATGGGACCGGACTGGATCTTGAGTTGGCCGCCGCCGGCAACACCGAGGTGGTTCGTGCCAAGCTTAAAACCATGAAATCACTGGGACTCAAAGACACCATCGAGGATATTCTGATCACACTGGGAACCCAGTATCACATCATCCGTCCGGTGGCGAAAAATGAAGGTCTGTTCATGTACCTGGTGCTGGACAAGGCAAAATCCAATCTGGCACTGGCTCGGCGCAATTGCCAATCGGTTGAAGCTGACCTGAGCGTTTAACCATCACGTCGTGGGTATGGAGCAGCACCATTGCTGCTCCGTACCATACGTTCTTCCATGGCACGGTGCTTTCAGACCACTTCCTGAGCTGGTGCATGTGTTGCCAGAATGCCACTCCGCCCAATACATAATCCTTTTTCACTAAACCCGATAGACCTTGCTACACTCCTCTCCTTCCCCGCTGGAGACTGCAGTATGGCCCGCGTTACTCTCGACTTGCCTGAACAGTTCATCTACACCCACACCATCAATGTGCGCATGACAGACCTGAATACCGGTAAACATGTGGGCAACGACCAGATGATCTCACTGCTCTCCGAAGCCCGTTACCGGTTTTTCTGCCATATCGGCTTCGACCAGTTCGATACCGACAAGCAGAGCATTGTGGTGACTGACCTGGTGGCCACCTACAAGACGGAAAGTTTCGCTCAAGATGATCTTCAGTTCGAAGTGGGATTGATGGATTTCAACAAGTACGGGGCCGATCTGATTTTCCGGGTCAGCAAACAGCCTGGCGGTCAGCTGGTAGTGTTAGCCAAGCAGGGCTTTGTCTTTTTCGATCATCAGAGCCACGCAATCATGCCCGTGCCAACGGCGTTTCGAGAGCAGTTTGCCGATCTTGCATGACAAGGTAAGGGCGTCTGCTGAAACGCACTGCACCGTCGACAAATTCACGCCTGTTCTGAATCAGTCCAGTTCCAGCAACTCTGTAAGAAACGCCTTCCACATCGGATAGACCATAAAGCGCCCCAGTCCCGGGAAACTGCGAAACGCCACGCCGGGCAAATCACTCGCCAGGCCGCGGGCGCTGCCGATGGAAATAATCCGGTCGTCTTCGCCGTGCCACTGCATGACCGGCACGGTAATCTTGCCCAGGTCCACCTGCCAGGGATGCTGCATGCGTAGATACTCATCAATCATAATGCGGGCACCCTGGAAATGGCTGCGACGCATGGATTTGATGGTGCGCTGCAACAGATCCGGATTACCCAGCACAGCCTTGTCTTGATCGCACAACCCTTTTGCAATCATGGCGAAGAATTTTTCTGGCGCCTTCTGCACACCGCGTATGCCCAACCGCCCTACCAACACAAATAGCCTCGGGTCACGACGGAAAAGACGCAAGAACATGTTGTGCAGCGGGTCCAGCTTGTCCAATTCGAAGTGCCCGATAGGAACAGTGCTGGCCAACAGGCCAAGTCGATCGAAAATGTCCGGGTATAGCGCTGCCGCACAGAGGGCATAGGGGCCTCCCCCACAGTAGGCCGCCATGGGTGGACGATTCAGGTCCAGATGCTCACACAAGGCGAGAATATCCGGGCCAAAATCCCGGAATTCCATACCCGCCTTGTAGGTGGAAATGCCGTAGCCGGGCCGCACGATCATGATCATGCGTAGCCCTTTTTCACGATACCAGCCATCAAAGTAGCCATGATCCGGCATGGCCGCACCCAGGTTGTCCAGGGTGAGTACCGGACGACCATTGGGGTCGCCATATTCGTACCAGCTAAGCACTCGACGATCTGGCAGACTCAGGGTGTATTCCTGTTCCTGCTGTATTTGTGGCAGTTTCGCAGCTTGCACCAGAGCATGGCCCATGGCGTGACTGACCAGCTGTACCTGGCTGTTGGCATTGAGTTTTGCCATGGTGGATTTGAGCTGGGTACGGGCGGTGTGAATGCTGACATTCAGCAGTTTGGCGCTCTGGCTCAGGTTGCCGATTTTGCACAGCAGGTGCAGCAGGCGGGATTCCGCCTGGGAGATATTAAACAGGGAGCGAAGCATCTCCGGGGATGGCGTCACCACGCTATGGCCCGCCAACACCCAGACGATAGTACGCAGCTGGGAAATTGTCCCCGGCGCATCGGATTTCTGCACCGGCAGACATAACAGGGACACCCCGTCCTGGGAAGAACTGATCAAGCGGGTTTCACGGCCCTCAGCCATCCGGTTGATGCGGTCCAGGGCCTGTTTCAATTCCCGATCGGCAAACAGCAGGCTGCCGTCTTCATGCAACTGCACCGGGCCATCCGCCAGCACCTGCCTGGCCACTGGATTGCATTCCAGTACCTGCATGCCATCATCCAGCATCAGCATGGGCCAGGGCATCTGGTTGTACATGGCATTGAGCACTTGGGTACGATCTTCCAGGGCATGCATGTAGGCACTGCTACGCACCGCCCGTTCCAGGTGGTCAATCAGTTGATCCACTTCGCTGGAAGTCTGTCGCGTTGCCAGAGAGCTGCCGGGATCGGCGGATGGCGGCCGGCTATCCGTCCAGCCGGCAATGGTATCCAGCAACTCGACCCAGTCGCCGGGGGACAGCGCTGTTTCGTAGATTTTACCGATCAGCGCATCGTTATTGTTGTCGTCTTCCACTCAGTCTCGCCCATAGTCTGCAGCAACGATCATAGGAAGTGCCGGGAACCACGGCAAGCAGGCAAGCAACTACCGGCGACTATTCCCGCACGTCCACCGGTGCTGCCCGGCGTTTGGCCAGCCAGCGCCAGACCAGGCCATCCGGTCGCTGATGGCCCGTCTGCACGTAACGCAAGGCGTTGAGGTGGCGCAGGCTCCATTGCATCAGATTATTGGCCTTGTCCGTGCCGCAAAACAGCAAGCGGTCACCAGGCTCCAGCTTTTCCGTTTCATCGGGCAGAAGAGTATTGCGGCCATTGCGGCGCAGCATCAGGGGAATGGCATCCAGACAAGTGAGCCGATGACGGGGACTACGACACAGATTGCCCAGGGTAACCGGCTCCCCCAGACGCAGAGCCAGGGTCACTGCGGGGGTCTCTTCATCGCCTATCTGCACGTGCCAGCTTTCCGGGGTGATCGTGGTCGTGATCCCGGCCATACGCTCCAGCAGTTGCTCATTCCACTCATTACCCTGTTTCTCTGCCTCCTGGAGAAACTCTTTCAACAGAGGCGCATTGAGCACAGACAGGAAACGACTGGCCACCAGAAAGCTGGTTTGCACGGGCAATTCAGGATTAACGGCCTGAAACAACAGGCGGTTATGCAGGCGGTTCTGCAAGGCCACCATGTAAATACTGCTGTTCAATTCGCGCGCCGTCATCATGACTGACAGGTTATCGGCATCATCCGGTGTCGCCACCACCAGGGCCACGGCCTTGTCGATACCCGCTTCACGCAGAGTCACTGCTTCCGTGCCCTTCCCTTCCACGCTGCCAGCAGGCACATCCGGCTGATTCGGGTGTGGCGTCACCACCACCAGATCAATACCCGCCTCCTTGCTGAGCGCCTCGTACACAGCGCGGCCAAAAGGGCCGAAACCACACAGTATCCAGCGACCCTGGGGAGGCATTGGCCGCTCCGGCAAGCCGGCACCGGGCAAGGAGGTGAGCCAATCATACACCCGGTGGGTATCCGGCTGGCGGATGCCCAACAACAGACGACGGGCAAAATCCTGATAGGGATTGACCACCAGATCAGTGCCGAAGGACAACATATTGTTGGCATTTTCTTCGCTACCGGCGCGACAGAACACCTGGCTGTGTTTGTTCAGCAATTTCACCGTAGTGGCGATTTTTAAATTGGTGTGATTGTTGTCGGTCACCGCCAGTACGCCACGGCACAGCGGGTGCTTGAGGCCGGCCTTGACCAGGTTCCCGGGGATTTCCGCATCCACCGTAAAACCCGGCACATACAGCCCCTGATCCTTGATGCGCAGAGAATCAATGGCTTCCGGGTCCTTGTCCACGATGACCACCCGCATGCCTCGACTGAGCAAAGACCGGGTCAGTAGTTTGCCGGTATCACCGTAGCCGCAGATAACGTAGAAAGGTTCACGAAAGCGGCGCAGGCTGCGCTGCAATTGCACTCGGCTCAGTTCCTGCCGGAAATTCTTGTCCTGCAGCAGGGAAATAATGATGCCCACGGAATACAGCCAGGAGAACACGGTCAGATAAATACTGACCATGGTCCACATGCGCTGGCCACCGGAAAAATCGTATGGCACCTCACCGAAGCCAATGGTGCTACCGGTGTAGCTGACCACGTAGAAGGCTTCGAAGAAACTCATCCGCCAGGGGTTACCCTGATCATCCACGCCGGGAATCAGAGTGAAACCCACGGTGGCGATGCTGTACGCCACAATCAGCACCACCAGCGGCACACGCATGCGCCGCAGGATCATGGGAACGACAGAGGGCATGGCAGTTATCGCTGCAGGGTGATGGTTTCCACCGTCAACAGCACGGCGGATACCAGGTTGGCCAACAGGGCGCCACCTGACAGGGACACAATGGACGCCATTACCGCCGGCGTCAGCCCGACTTCAAGCACATGCACCGCGACCGCCCAGACAATGGCGGCCACGATTAACTGAAGATCTGCCACCAGGGAGGAAGCCAACAACACAGCGCCAATCTGCGTGCGTTCACCGAACTTGAGCACGGTGGCTATCAGGCTGACCACCAGGGCCGCAAACAACTCATAAACGTCATGGTGCTGCGGGTTATCAATCTCCCCGTAGAAAAACCCGAAGTTAAGCGTCAGCGCAAGCAGAATGAAAAAACCAAAAACCACCTTCTCGAGGTTCATCGTGCATCCTTGTTTTGCCCGAGGTGTTGGGGATCATTGTGTCAGGGAATGGACTGGTGGGCTACAGGCTTGCCCCAGGATGACTTACCTACAGAGCCGACCGCGAAATACGGTTTATCCGTAGCTGCCGGCGGTGGGGCCATGCCTCTCAGCGGGCTGGCAAACTTTACAACGCCAACCCCGTGCACCAACCGCTGGCCCAGGCCCACTGGAAGTTGAAGCCACCGAGCTGACCGGTGACATCGAGGACCTCACCAATGAAGTGCAGCCCCGGTACGGTGTTCACTTCAAAGGTCTTGGAAGAGATGGCATCGGTGTCGACCCCGCCCAGGGTAACCTCTGCGGTGCGATAGCCTTCCGTGCCCGAGGGTTTGAATTGCCAGCCCTTGAGGGTGGCTGCCAGACCACTGAGGCGCTCGTTGCTGAACTGCTGCAGGTTGCCCTGCCAGCCAAACCGCTCCACCAGGGCCCCAGCCAGCCGTTGCGAGAAATACTGGCGCAGCCACCGCTCCATGCCACGGTTGGGATGCTGGTTGCGCTCGGCGACCAGATCGGCGAAAGGATCGGCAACACCGGGTAGCCAGTCCACAGTCACCGGCTGGCCCGGTGCCCAGAAACTGGAGACCTGCAACATGGCTGGACCAGACAGGCCCCGGTGGGTGATCAGCATGGGCTCGGCAAATTGGGTGCCACCGGCCTCTGCCACCACCTCGGTACTGATACCGGACAAGGCGGACAGCCAGGCCTTGTCATCCGGCTGCAGCGTGAACGGTACCAGCCCGGCACGGGTGGGCAGCACACTGAGCCCGAATTGCTCAGCAAGCTGATAGCCGAAGCCCGAGGCCCCCATGGTGGGAATCGACAGCCCCCCGCAGGCCACCACCAGTTTGGCGCAACGAATGACGCCAGCGGAAGTAGTGAGCACAAAGCCCTGCCCCGCCCGCTCCACCCGGCGAATCTGAGTCTTCAGCGAAATCTCCGCACCGGCCCAGCCACACTCGGTGAGCAGGATGCCGAGAATATCCTTGGAAGATTCTGCGCAGAACAGTTGCCCCGCCGCCTTTTCCACATGCTCGATACCATGGCGCTCCACCAGCTCCACGAAGTGCCAGGGGCTGTAACGCTTGAGGGCGGATTTGCAGAAATGGGGGTTGGCGGAAACGAAATGTTCCGGGGTGGTATTCAGATTGGTGAAGTTGCACCGACCTCCGCCGGACATGAGGATTTTCTTGCCCGCCTTGTTGGCGTGATCCAGCACCAGCACCCGATAGCCCTGATAGGCAGCCGTGGCAGCACACATCAGTCCAGCCGCTCCGGCGCCGATAACGACGATATCCACTTCTGTACTGACTGCCATGGGGCCCTCCGGTTACCGGCCGCAAGGATAGCGGGGATCAGAGGCTGAGGCCATCGCAGTTGAACGGTGAATGTCGCCGACGGCTGATCCGCCCAAAAAGAGCGTGGGAGGATTCGGGTTTGGTGATTAGCGGATCACGGAGACTTCCGCAGTGGTGGTGTAATTTTCACTGCTGGAGGATACCGGCTGGGCGCCGTTGGCGACCTGAATATCAGTGCGGTAACGACCACTGGCCATCTGTTGGTCGGCGGGTACCAGCCGTGCAGCTGGCTGCTGCTGGCCCAGTGCCGGGCGGTTTTCCACCTCACCGCTACGGCTCACATCACTACTATCTCCATAGCAACCGGCCAGTAAAACCAGGCTGCCCAACAACAATATTGATGCTTTCATGCTTCCCCCAGACCGCTTTGCCAACGGTTTTCTTAACTCAATAATTTGCATTTATACGGCACAGGGCCAGCGCTGTACAGCGCCGGCGGGCAAAGCCCGCCAGCGTTGCGGCTGGCGACCATCGCAGGGTGAAGATCGCCAGCAAGCCGGGCCCTACTGGTTCAGCTCCTGGTCACTGAACATATCCGCAAACAACGGGGAGGTCAGGTAGCGTTCGCCGGAGTCTGGCAGTACCACCACAATGGTCTTGCCCTCGAATTCCGGCAGCTGGCTGATACGGTCCGCCACACACATGGCTGCCCCGCAGGAGATGCCAGCAAGAATGCCCTCTTCCTGCATCAGTTTGTGGGCCCATGCCATGGCGTCTTCGTTGCTCACTTGCTCACAACGATCCACCACAGACAGATCCAAGTTCTTCGGCACAAAGCCGGCACCGATGCCCTGGATCTTGTGCGGGCCATGGGTGGGCTCATCCCCTTTCAGGGCTGCGCTGATCATGGTGGAGGAATCCGGCTCTACGGCAATGGAGGTAATGGCCTTGCCCTTCTGGTTCTTGATGTAGCGCGATACCCCGGTGATAGTGCCACCAGTGCCCACACCACTCACCAGGACGTCAATATCGCCACCGGTCGCATCCCAGATTTCCGGGCCGGTGGTTTTCTCGTGGATTTCCGGATTGGCCGGGTTGTTGAATTGCTGCAGCATCAGGAACGTGTCCGGATTCTCGCTGACCAGTTCCTCGGCTTTGGCAATAGCTCCAGGCATGCCTTTGGCGCCGGGTGTAAGCACCAGCTTGGCGCCCAGAGCCTTAAGGATTTTACGCCGCTCCAGGCTCATGGTGTCGGGCATGGTCAGGGTCAGGTCGTACCCCCGCGCCGCTGCCACGTAAGCCAGGGCAATACCGGTGTTGCCGCTGGTGGGTTCCACCAGGGTCATGCCGGGTTTCAGTTTGCCGCTCTTTTCCGCGTCCCAGATCATGGAGCTGCCAATACGACATTTCACGCTACCCGCCGGGTTGCGTGATTCCAGCTTGGCGAGAATTTTTCCCTGGCTAATGCGGTTGATTTGCACCAGCGGGGTCTTGCCAATGGTTTCGCTGTTGTCCTTGTAGATCTCCGTCATGGTTGCTTCTCCTCAATCTGGCTTGTTACTTCCTATTGTGGCTTTTCCTGCTTTTTCAACCGCCGGCTCCAGCGCTGGCGGGCATAGAGTCGCAGGTCTGCCACGTGATCGGTTTCATCCATGATCTCACGGCCGAGAATACTTTCCAGAATATCTTCCAACGTGATCAGCCCTACCCAGGTGCCGTGCTCGTCATAGACCACCGCCATGTGCTGGCGCTGGGCCAACATGGCGTGAAACAGCTTGTCGATCCCCATCCCGGTATGGACCAGAGGCACTTCGTGGGCCAGTACGCTCATGGTCTGCTCCGGGTTGCAGCCCAGCAGGTCGGATTTGTGGATATAGCCTTTGCCCTCGCCCTTCTCCGTCATCACCGGGAAGCGGGAAAAAGGCTGGTCTTTCTCTTTTTCCAGAAATTCGGCCACGGTCATCTCCGGGGTCACCGTGCGACAAACCGTGCGCGGGGTCATGATGGTGCCGACCTTGATGTCGTGCAGGCGCAGGACGTTCTGGATCACCTGGAATTCGTTGTCGTCCAGAGCATCCTGATCCTTGCCCATGTCAGCCAGGGCGCGGATTTCCGCCCGCACGTCCACATCGTGCTCGCCACCACCAATGCGGCTGGTAATCAGCTTGGACAGCCACACAAAGGGCATCAGAGCGATCATGATGAACTGCAGAACCGGCGGCAGCATGGGCGCCAGAGCGCGCCAGTATTTCGCCCCAATGGTTTTGGGGATAATTTCCGACAACACCAGAATGGCCAGGGTCATCACCGCGGAGGCCGCGCCGAGCCAGGCTTCGCCAAACACCACCGCCACCTGGGCGCCGACCCCGGTAGCCCCTACGGTATGGGCGACCGTATTGAGGGTAAGAATGGCGGACAGGGGTTTGTCGATATCGTCCTTGTAGGAACGGAGCGTCTCATAGAGCTTGGGCCGTGTTTCCCGCAGGCCGGCGATGAAACTCGGCGTAATCGACAGTAATGCCGCTTCCAGAATCGAGCAAAGAAAGGAAAAGCCGATGGAGACGGCGGCGAAGATGATCAGCAGGGTCACTGTGCGAAGCTCCTTCCAAAAGCCGCTGCTCGGCAGCGGCCGTGATAATCAGGCGGTGTAGCCACCGGCAAAATCCATCAACACCCGGCACACATTGGCCATGCCATCGTGAATGACAGCTTCGATTTCCGCCATGGTGATCTCATGGCTTGATTTGCCCGCTGCCGGATTCACCACCAGCGACAGCATGGCATAGGGCAATGCCAACTCCCGGGCCAGCACCGCTTCGGGCATGCCGGTCATACCGACGATGTCGCAACCGTCACGCTCCAGGCGAATGATTTCTGCGGCGGTTTCCAGCCGTGGTCCCTGAGTAGCCGCATAGCAGCCGCCGTCGTTCCATTTCAGCTCCGACGCAGCCAGTTTTTCCTTCAGGCTATTGCGCAAAGCGCTATCGAACGGCCAGCTGAAGTCCACGTGCACCAGCGGCTCCGCCGGGTCGTCGAACAGAGTCATCTCTCGGCCCCAGGTGTAGTCGATAATCTGGTCGGGCAACACCAGGGCGCCGGTGGGGGCCTGGGCGGTGATGCCGCCTACCGCGTTCACCGCCACAATGGCGGTGGCACCCGCCTCTTTCAGGGCCGTCATATTGGCCCGATAGTTCACCTGATGAGGCAGCAGTACATGGGGGTCGCCATGGCGGGCCAGGAACAGCACGTTCTGGCCATCCAGCTCCCCTTCCACTACCGCAGCGGACGGATCGCCAAAGCGGGTGGAAATCGCCTGTCTGCGGATGATGCGCAGATTATTCATGCGCGTAAGACCGGTGCCGCCAATAAACGCCAACATACTCAGTGTTCCTTTACCGCGTAGATCCCCGGCGCATTACGCCAGAAACCCTTGTAGTCCATACCCATGCCGAAAAGATAATAATCCGCCGCGTCCAGGGCCGTGAAGTCGGCTTTCAGGCCCGGCTTTGCCTTGCGGTCATGCTGCTTGTCCACCAGCACACAGGTCTTCACCGAGGCAGCACCCTGAGCCTTGCAGGCGTCGATGATGGACAGCAAGGTGGTACCCACATCAAGAATGTCATCCACAATCAGCACATCCCGCCCGGCCAGGCTGGCATTGGGGGTGACAATCCACTCCACATCGCCGCCACTGGTTTCCCCCAGATAACGACTGGCGTGCAGGTAATCCATCTCCAGCGGAATATCCAGGCGCTTGACCAACTCGGCAGCGAAGATCATCCCCCCGTTCATGATGGTCAGCATCACCGGCACCTTGCCCGAGTAAGCTTCGGTGACCGCGAAGGCCAGCTTGGCGATGGCTTCCTGAACCTGATCGGCAGAATGCAGCTCGATGGCCTCGCGGCGTACCCGCATCAGTTCCTGTTGCAGCTCCTCAGCGATGGACATGCTGTGCGTCCTCAGTGTTGTCGTTTTCCAGACCCGTGGCGGGATGATCGTCGTTGTGGCTGACAAGATGCAGGGTGCGAGTGGGGAAGGCAAACTCCGCCCCGTGCTCGTTGACGATGGCCATGATTTTCATCAGCACATCCTGCTTGATCTCATGGTAACGCACCCACTGGGTGGTCTTGGTGAAGGTGTAGATAAAGAACTCCAGGTGCGACGCGCCATAGCTGTCGAAGTTGACGATCAGGGTACGGCTGTCGGTTTCCAGCTCTTCGTGGTCGATCAGCATCTGTTTCACTTCCGCCACAATGCCCGGCATTTTCTGCCAGTCGTCATAGCGGATACCGATCTTCTCGTTGATACGACGATTAAACATGCGTGACGGGTTTTCCAGCACCACCGTGGTGAACATGGCATTGGGGATATACAACGGACGCTGGTCAAAGGTGCGGATACAGGTCAGCCGCCAGCCGATATGCTCCACGGTACCTTCGATAGAACGGTCCGGTGACCGCACCCAGTCCCCGATCCGAAACGGCTTGTCCAGGTAGACCATCATGCCGCCGAAGAAGTTGGCGAGCAGATCCTTGGCGGCAAAGGCCACCGCCATGCCACCGATACCGCCGAAAGCCAGCACCCCCGACACGCTGTAGCCCATGGTCTGCAGGATGATCAGCAAGGAAGTGATGATCACCGACACCCGCAGCAATTTAGCTACCGCCGCGGCGGTGGACTTGTCCATGGGTTTACGCATGCGCGAGGCGTCGATCAGATTTTTCTCCGTGTAGGAGATAAACCGGTTAAGGAACATGGCAATGATGATGATGAAGGCGATCTGACGGACTTTGGGAGCCAGGTCGAACAGTTCATTGGCTTGCTCGGTCACTGCCTGCAGCAGCTCCACGGAGATCGACAAACCAATGACCCAGAACACCAGCCGCAGCGGAATCCGCGCTGCTTCCAGCAGAGCATCGTCCCACAGGGTTTCCGTCTTGTTGATCAACCGGTCAAGCACATCGATGACGCGCATCAGGATGAAGTTCACCGACACCGTACACAGTACGATGATGAACAATTGAGTCAGCCAGATATCCGTGGGGGTCTCCACGTTCGGCCATTGCAGCAGTTGGTTCCAGTCCCAGTTCATGTGAGTCCTTAGCGAGGTTCAGTCAATGCCGCCGCCAGCTCCGTGGCAGCGTGTCGTTTGGTGGTTTCCATGGGGCGACGCGGACGGGCGCGCAGGCCGCTGGCCGGCACCTGGCCGCTGAAGGGAGTGCCGGCAAGGAAATCCAGCACCTCTTCAGCCCCTGTGCGGTTGTTGCAGGCCAGCACCATATCGCAACCGGCTGCCAGCGCCGCCCGGGCCCGCTCCGCATAGCCGCCCACGCCGTGGGCACCGGCCATGGACAGGTCATCGGAGAAGATCACGCCGCGAAAACCCATTTGCTCGCGCAAGCGGGTCTGCAGCCAGTAGCGGGAAAAACCGGCGGTCTGGTTTTCTACCGCGCTGTAGATCACGTGGGCAGGCATGATGCCGTCCAGCTTTTGTGCCAGCGCCACAAAAGGCCGCAAGTCCGCCGCTTCGATTTCGGCCAGCGGGCGTGGGTCCACCGGCAACTCCAGATGGGAATCCGCTACCACGTGGCCGTGGCCGGGGAAGTGCTTGCCAGTGGCTGCCATGCCGGCGGCGCTCATGCCGTCGATAAAGGCACCGGCCAGGGCGATCATGGCATCCGCATCGCCATGGAAGCTGCGGTCACCGATTACCGTGCTGGTGCCGTAGTCCAGGTCCAGCACCGGCGCAAAGCTGAGATCAATATCCAGCTCGGTCAGCTCAGAGGCCATCAGCTCACCGACCAGGGAGGCTTCCGCCATCGCTAACTGCGGGGTCTGGTCGTAACGACGCCCCAGGGCGGCCATGGGCGGCAGGCGCACGAACCCGTCACGGAAACGCTGTACGCGCCCCCCTTCCTGGTCTACGGCGATCAGTATCTCTGGCCGTACCGCGCGAATCTGGCGAACCAGCTCAGCAAGCTGCTGCCGGTCCTGGTAGTTACGGGTAAAGAGAATCAGCCCACCGGTACCCGGGTGGCTGAGCAAGTCTTTCTCCACATCGCTGACCTGGAGACCTTCCAGATCGAGCATCAGCAGGGGGGAAACGGATGGCATGGCAATCCTGGTTATTCGGTAATGGTGACAGCGGCGCCCACAGGCACTTGATCGAAGACGCGAATCATATCCGCATTGCGCATGCGTATGCAGCCATGGGAGGCAGGCGTCCCCATGGGCTCACTGTCGGGTGTGCCGTGAATATAAATAAAGCGTCGGAAACTATCCACGTCACCGCCCAGATTGTGGCCGGGTTCCATGCCCCCCAGCCAGAGGATGCGGGTGAGTACCCAATCCCGTTGCGGATGCTCACGGACCCTGGCCGCATCGCAGATCTCTCCAGAGAATTTGCGCCCGCTGAACACCGCACCTTCCGGTAGACCGTCGCCGAAACGGGCCCTTATCAGATGCTGACCCAGCGGCGTGGCTTCGCTGCCCATGGCCTGCCCTGCCCCGTTGCGGGCGGTGGACACGGGAAAACGCTCGGTGCGCTCACCGCGCAGTTCCAGCCATTGTTCAGAGAGGTTGATGATCAGTTCCATACCATCCTTTTGTAGGCGCTATGCTTGAAGGGCGAAAAACCGTTTGGCCGCAGGGATCAGCCAGCTAGAACATTACCTTCGCTACGCTCAGTTCGCCATGCAAGCATAGCTCCTACAGAAAAGCGGGTTATTCCGGTACATCGGCCTGGATGCCTCCGACCAGAAACGGCAGCAGCCGCCGGGTGATATCCGCGGTGCTCACATCCAGGTTGAAATCGGCCTTGCTGATAGCCTGCAGGGACTGCATGCCGGACAGGGTAAAGATCACGGCGCCCAGACTGAATTGAACGCGCCAGAACAATTCCATGGGCGGTACGCTCGGCACCGCTCGCTGTAAGTGCTCCTGCAGGCGTCTAAAGACGGCGCCGTAGTGTGTGTGCAGATAGTCACGCAAGTGCCCCTGAGGCTGACTGTAGGCCTGCCCGGAGAGACGAAAGAAGATGGCGGCGCGCTGCGGGTCTTCCGGGTGGGTGCCCAGGGCCAGACGAAACACGATGCCGAGCACGTTTTCCGGCGTGTCCGGGGTGCCGGTCGCTTCCATTTCATCCAGCTTGGCACCGAGTGCCGCACTGAACGGCGTCAGGAAGCGCTCGAATACCGCCTGTATCAGTGCTTCCTTGGAACCAAAATGGTAGTTCACCGCGGCCAGGTTCACTCCGGCCTTGCTGGTAATAGCACGCAGGCTGGTCTCCGCAAAGCCCTTCTGGGCAAACAATACCTCTGCGGTATCCAGAATCCGGTCTACCGTGCCCGCCTGTGCCATGCGCCCTGCCCTGTGTTCAAAACATACGTTTCAAACATACGTTTGGGTGTGAAGGCGGTCAAGGGGTGGTTTCGGAGACGCCGCCGTAGACGGAAAAGCGATTTCACCACAGAGGGCACAGAGGTCACTGAGAAAAAGACAGCGCTATGCCCAGCCTCAGCGCTGATGAGATAGGCATCGTTGAAAAAGCGCGGTACCCACCAGACCCGTAAAGCGAGATCGCCCGAGCCGCCAGGATTTCACACAGTGGCACAAAACCCACCGAGCAATCCTGTTTTCACTCAGTGACCTCTGTGCCCTCTGTGGTGAAACTGCTTTTGACCAAGCCCAGCAAATCGTGCCGCCAGCGACGCGAATACCGGGAACTCAGAAGTAATACACCACTTCCGCCTGGATGAAGTCCGAGCGGCTGACCGGGCTCAGGCCCGGATTTTCCGCCCTGCCCTGCAGGGCTGACAGGTACAGTTCCGAGGCGGAGAGAGGTTTCGCAGTATCAGTATAAAAGCGGGCCTCCAGGCTGGCCTTGAGGTTATTGCCGAAGCGGCGGCTGGATTCCAGGTTGATGGCCTTCTCGTCATTCTCCAGATCGTAGATCACACCGGCGAGAATCTCCGTAGACGCCACATCGTTGAAGGTGAATCGGGTCGCCAACAGGACATCATCCTGGAAAGGCGACGCCAGTAACTCATCCCGATCTTCCCACAGGTATTCGAGCAGCCAGCCCAAGTCCGCGGCACTGTCGAGGACGCCCACCTGGGTATATTCGAAGCCGCCATCCAGCGCGGTAAAGCGATCCCCCTGCCCGGAGCGGGTAATGGCTTCCAGCTTCCACAGCCAGCCGTTGTTCAGGTATTGCAGCTCCAGGCCGGTCTGGTCAATCACGTTATACAGCGGTACCAGCTCCGGATCGCTGCCGGCGGGCAAGCTGCCGGTGAGCAGCAGGCTTTGCAACTGCTGGGGGCTGAGCGCTTCCGGAAGCAGTAATGGCTCGCGGCTGGTGCCGGAGAAATGGGAGAGGGCCAGCTCCAAGCCATTATTGAAATACTGCTGGTAGCGGAATGCCACATCCACGCGCTTGTCTTCGGCACCGGATTCGTAACGAGCATGGTCGGACACCGGCAACGGTGTACGCGGTCTGCCCTCTTCCCCGGCGTAGGTACGCTCACGAAAGCCCGGCAGCACGAACAGGTCGACGATACCCCAGTCACGTACCGTGGACAGGTTCAGCATGGGCTGGCCGAGCTTTTCCTCGCCATCCACCTGGTCCACCAGGTCGGTCTGGTTGATGATATCCACCAGGTGACGCCCTTCCGTGACGCCCCAGAACACCTTGCGAATCCCTACCCGGGATTCCCAGCCGCTACCCACGTGAATCCAGGACAGCTCGCGGATATCTGCATGGGTGCGCTCGCTATCGTTTTCGTCAACCCGCGCATAGGGAATAAAGATGAACTGGTCGTCCCGGTTGTTCCACTCGTGGAAGACCTCGCCTTTCAGATACAGGGAACTATTGGTTGAATAGTCCGCCGCCTCGTAAGGAGAAGCCTGGGTGAAATAACGTCCTTCCAGGCCGGTTTCGCCACGAAACTCCCAGCCAGCGGCCAGGCTAGGCAGCACCAGCAATACCACCAGGGTTTGTCGCAACAGCACGATCAACGGGCCCGTTTCAGGCTGTTCTGGTTGAAGTCCGCTTCGCTCAGACCGGTGTCGTAGCGGTAGTTGCTCCAGAACAAGTCGGTGGCCTTGCCGGTCTGGTGATTGACCATGGCCATCTTGCCGGGCTGCCAGAATTTGTCCTGGTACCGGGCGAAGTCACTCATGGTGAGCGTTTTCAGGTGGCTTTCCTTGCGGTCGTAGTACTCCACTTTCCAGGTCCGATACTCCTTCTGGTCGATCCAGGCGATCTGCTTGGTGTAGCCGGAATTCTCATCGGTGGGATACCGCTCCATGACAAAGCAGGTCAGCTCGCCGCAGGGCTCGTCGCGCAGGTATTTGTAGGTGTACTTCTCCACTTCCTGGCCACGCATGTCCTCAAAGCTGAATTCGCTGCCCATGAAAGGGCCGGACTTGTTGCGCGAGGCGATGGTCTTCACCCGGCGCAGGGCAGGAAGATACAGCCACTGATCATCATCACCGGTCTTGTAACTGTAGGTGAGCAAGGCGGTGCCACGCACATCGCGAGGGGTATCGAAGATGGTCAGGCTCTTGTCACCCTCCTCGCCCGTCCCTTCCAGGGTACTGACCCGCAGCTCCCGCTCCGAGGTATCGCCGCGCTGGGTGATCAGCACCATGCGCATGTCCGCCTGAAAGTCACCAAACCCTTCCCCGCGACGATCCGCTTCACGGGCAATTTCCAGGCCTTTCTCTTCCGGCGTCTGGGCGTGGAGAACAGGAACGGCACAGGCCAGAGCCAGGCCGGCCAGCAGCAGGCGAACTTTCATGGTGAACCTCGGTTTGGTTGTCGTGTTGATCACACCGCTATGGGTAACAGTGTGTTTACCATGATAGGGAGGATAACGGAAAGGGGGATGCTGAAGAGGACAAAAAAAGGCAATTGATAATTGAGAATGGATAATTGATAACTGCGCGGGAAAGCGAGCAAATGTCTTGTATGTCAGAGGCCGCGTTCATAGCTTAGGCGCGGCCTCTGACGTTTTAAAAGCAGAGAATGTGGATCGCGCCTTATCAATTATCCATTCTCAATTATCCATTGCCCCCCTCACCACTCTTCCAGATACCCCACACAATGCTCCACCAGCTCGCTGACCCGCTGGATGGCGTTGCTCAGGCGCTCCATGTCGCCTTCTGCCAGGGGGGCATAGCGGTCTTCCGCCATCAGGTTGAGGGCGTTGGCGTCGCTGGGTGGGGTTGGGCGGCGGGCCAGGCCGGCAGCGCCCATGGCGTTCTGCATCTCACCGTCCAGCCAGGCGATCAGGTCTGCGCGGTCGGCCAGTGCCTGGCCGAGGATGGCCATTTCCGGTGCTTCCACTTCAGAGTCACGAAACGCCTGAACCAGGGCGGCCAGGCTGAACAAATGGTCGGCACCAGCTACCTGATAAGTGCTGGCAGACTGGCGAGCCAGACCGACCAGCGCCGAATAAAGATGAAATACCACGGCACCGCGCAGGGCCAGGCGTACCGCAGGCACCGCACCCGCCTGTTCACGGGTGAGCTGGCGCAGCAGGGCCTGAGCAAAGTAGATCCGCTCACGCAGACCACTGACGGCATTTTCTCGGACCATTCGGGACATGAGAAGACTCGCAGATACTATGGGTATAACGGATTAACCTGACCGTAGGAGCTATGCTCGCATGGCGAAAAAACATGGCCGTCGCGAGCCGGTTCGCCATGCAAGCATAGCTCCTACAAATAACGGCGGTCAGGATTTCTTGGTGGCGGCCTTTTTCTTTGCCGGGGCCTTCTTTTTAGCTGCCGCTTTCTTCTTCGCGGCGGCTTTTTTCTTCGCCGGGGCCTTTTTGGTCTGTTCCTCGACCCATTTGCCGTCCCGATAGAAGGCCATCCAGCCAGTGGCTTTGCCGTCGATCTCGCTCATCACGTACTGCTCTTTGGCCTTGCGGCTGTAGCGCAGCACCCCGGGATTGCCGTCCGGGTCTTTCGCTGGCGCCTCGGCCAGGTACTTGTGCTTGGGATCGAGCTGCTCGGCAACACTCTGGATTTCCAGAATCAGCGGTGGCCGGGTTTCCCGGTTTTTCGGGAACTTGCTCGCCGCCATGAACAGGCCGGAAGCACCGTCGCGCAGCAGATAGTGGTCGTCATCGTATTTTTCGCACTTGAGGTGCGGCATGGGAATCGGGTCCGCCCGCGGCGGTGCCGGCTCGCCACTCTTGAGCAGTTTGCGCGTATTTCCGCACTCTTCGTTGGTGCACTTGAAGAACTTACCAAAACGGCCGGTGCGCAACTGCATCTCGTGACTACACTTTTCACACTCCAGCACCGGGCCATCGTAGCCCTTGATGCGGAACTCGCCCTTCTCGATCACGTAGCCGTCACAGTCCGGGTTATTACCGCAGATGTGCAGCTTGCGCTTTTCGTCGATCAGGTAGTTTTCCATGGCCGTGCCGCACTTCTGGCAACGCTTCTTGTTGCGCAGTTCCTTGGCTTCCGCTTCCTCGTCATCGGCATTGACCGACTCGGCTTCTTCGCCCGGCAGCAGATTCAGGGTGGCGGTGCAACGCTCCTTCGGCGGCAAGCTGTAGCCCGAGCAGCCCAGGAAGACCCCGGTTGAGCCGGTGCGAATCTGCATGGGACGCCCGCACTTGGGGCAATCAATGTCAGTGTCGGTGGGCAGGTTGGCGCGCATACCACCGATGGCCTGCTTGCCACTACCCTCGCCCTGGGCGGCTTCCAGTTTGCCCACGAAATCGCGATAGAAATCGTCGAGCACATCCTGCCAGTTGCGGCGGCCCTCGGCGATTTCATCCAGGGTTTCTTCCATCCGGGCGGTAAAGCTGTAATCCATCAGATTGGGGAAGCTTTCCGTCAGCCGGTCGGTGACGATATCGCCCATCTTTTCCGCATAGAAACGGCGGTTATCCTGGCGCACATAACCACGATCCTGGATGGTGGAGATGATCGCTGCATAGGTTGATGGGCGCCCGATGCCGCGTTTCTCGAGCTCTTTCACCAGGCTGGCCTCAGTGAAGCGTGCCGGCGGTTTGGTGAAATGCTGATCGATGTCCACCTGATTGATGGTCAGTGTGTCGCCTTCTTTCACATCCGGCAGCAGGGTATCTTCCTGGCCCTTGCGCGAGGCCGGCGGCTGGATACGGGTCCAACCGTCGAATTTCATGATGCGACCCTTGGCCTTCAACTCGTAGTCATTGCCGGTGGCGGTGAGCGTGGAGCTCAGGTACTCCGCCGGCGGCATCTGACAGGCAATGAACTGACGGCGAATCAGCTCGTACAGACGCTGGGCATCACGCTCCATATCCTTGAGAGAATCGGAAGTGCGGCGCACATCAGAGGGGCGGATCGCTTCGTGAGCTTCCTGAGCGCCTTCCTTGCTGCTGTAGGACAGCGGCTTCTCGGGCAGGTATTTGTCACCCAGCTTCTCGCCAATCCATTCCCGGCAGGCGGCTACCGCATCACTGCTCAGGTTGGTGGAATCGGTACGCATATAGGTGATATGGCCGGCCTCATAAAGGCGCTGGGCCATCATCATCGTCTTCTTCACCCCGAAACCGAGGCGGGTGCTGGCTGCCTGCTGCAGGGTGGAGGTAATAAAGGGTGCGGAAGGCTTCGACCGGGTGGGTCGCTGCTCGCGCTGGCTGATGGTGAGGGTGCCGGCCTGCTGCAACGCCTGGCGGTGCTGCTCCGCGTCGTCACCATTGTCCGGGCGAAAGTTCACGCCCTTGTGTTTGGCCACTTCCAGACGCAGGGCTTCACCCTGCTCGCTGTGGGTATCGCTGTGCATTTCCCAGAATTCTTCCGGGATGAAGGCACGGATTTCCCGCTCACGCTCCACCACCAGTTCCACGGCGACGGACTGCACCCGGCCGGCGGACAGGCCACGGGCAATCTTTTCCCACAGTAACGGCGAGATCATGAAGCCCACCACCCGGTCCAGGAAGCGGCGAGCCTGCTGGGCTTCCACCCGGCTCAGGTCCAGCTTGCCGGGCTGCTCGAAGGCGGCCTGGATGGCTTTCTTGGTGATTTCGTTGAACACCACCCGGTCAAAGCGGGTATCGTCACCACCGATCACTTCCCGCAGGTGCCAGGCAATCGCCTCCCCTTCGCGGTCCAAATCCGTTGCGAGATAGATGCGGTCGGCTTTCGCGGCAAGACGTTTGAGTTCATCAATCACCTTTTCCTTGCCGGGAAGAATCTCGTAATGGGCCTTCCAGCCGTGTTCCGGGTCCACGCCCATACGGTTGATCAACTGGGCCTTGGCCTTCTTCTTTTTATAGGCTTCGCGCTCCTCCTTGGGCAGGGAGCGGGTGTAGGCCGCTTCCTTGGCGCGTTCCTGAGGGGTGCTCTTCTTGGAGCCACCACTGACCGGCAGATCGCGTACGTGGCCGACGCTGGACTTCACTACGAAGTCGTCGCCCAGGTAGCGGTTGATGGTCTTGGCCTTGGCAGGCGACTCCACAATAACAAGAGTTTTTCCCATTCTCAGGTTCTCAATGGCGGCGGTTTGTTGAACAGAGCGCACCGACTACAGTGCCCCGATATGGCGGTCACACAGGCGGCGCCAGTCTTCTTCGGGCGCTATTTAGACAGCGCCGGTATGGCCGGGTCAAGCTCTGCTGTCACCGACCGTCCTTTTTTAGTAGTAGACCAGAGAGAGGGTCTTGGGCAACCCTCCCAGTGAGAAACAGGTTCTGGCAAGCCGCCCAAAGAGCGTTATACTGCGGAAAAGACACCATTTCAGGGAGAGAACCGTGACAAGCCCCTATCGCCGAATTCTGGTCGCCATTGATTGCAGTGACGAGTCTGCCCAGGTGCTATCCCGGGCGGCCGGGGTGCTCTCCGGCAACGACGGAGAGTTGCATCTGATCCATGTGATCGAGCCACTGGCACTGGCCTATGGCGCCGATGTGCCCATGGATGTGACCGACCTGCAAAGCGGGCTAATGACACAGGCCCGGGAAACCGCCGACACCTATGCCGACCGTTACCAGATACCCGCCGATAATGTCCATGTGGAGCTGGGTTCCATCGAGAAGACCATCCTCGATCAGGCCGACAAGCTGGACGCCGACCTGATCGTGGTAGGCAGCCACACCCGCAGCGGCCTGGCCCTGCTACTGGGCTCAACTGCCCGCGGCCTGGTACCGGGGGCGCATTGTGATGTGCTGGCGGTTAAGGTGGATCAGAAAGGCAGTTAATAGTTAACAGTTAATAGCGTGCGTGCCGGCGCATCCCTGACTGAAACGTAAGAGGCCGCGTCCATCCCCTGGACGCGGCCTCTTACGTTCACAAAACAGAAAACCTGTTCCGCGAAACTGTTAACTATTCACTGCCTTCAAGTGAGCTGCAACGCCCCTGTCCCTTCCGGCCCTTCCTCGTTCCAGCGACATAGCAGCTCCGCCAGTCCCTGGGCCTGAACCTTGAGGGCGGCCAGTTCTTCCCGGGTGCCTTTTTCTCCATGAAACACCGGTAGCTTGCGCATGGACTGGACCAGCTCATGGTCCGGCGACTGCATACGTTTGACTTCCAGGGTCCAGCGGATGTGGTGAACGATCATGTGGAAGAACGCCAGCCGGGTACTCAATGAATAAGGGCTGTCATCCTCGTTGAATTCATTGAAATCCAGGCTCACCAATACCGCTTCGCGGGCCGTCTCTGACACCTTGATCGTGGCGCTCCGGGGAGTACCGAGCAACATGGAAAGAGTACCAAAAACCTCCCCCGGCGATACGTAATAAAGCGGCGCGTCTCCAGTCGTATCAGATAGCACCTCAAGCTGCCCTCGCAGCAGGAAATACAGGGTGGAATCCACATCCCCGGCACGAATCACAGTGTCACCGGAACCGGCTACCCAAAGGCGGGTATTATGCTCAAGCTGGGCAAATTCGCTTTGATCATCACGGGCAATTTCATTGAAAAACGGGACACCGGATAACAGCTGCCGGATCCGTTGTTGGCCGAAGTCATTATTATTGGCCTGCTCCATCTACTATCCCCAGGTCTGATGGAATTATTATCGAAGCGTCCGCCTGCCGGGCGAATCAACACAAAGACCCGCAACCATTCAGATGCTCCCTGCAATATGCTAGTGCCACCGCTACCACAGGGCAACGATATCCTCCCGAAACTGGTAAAATTCAGCCCGCCACAACTGTTCAAATAGCACTGTTCATATTATCAGTACCTATGCTAGCATCGGTTTTGTAGCACTGTTTGTCAGCCTTGGCTGACAGCCTGGTTAGCCAGAAGCGTCGATGACGCCCGGGTATGGAACCGAAATCCTGCGGGAAACATGGAGAAGGTTATGAGCAGCAAACTCACCGATCGCCAGCAACAGGTGCTGGACTGTATCCGCGAATGCATCGCCGATACCGGTATGGCACCCACTCGCGCGGAAATTGCCGACATCATGGGCTTTCAGTCCAAGAATGCCGCCTCTGACCATTTGCGAGCCCTGGAAAGAAAGGGCTTTATCAAACTCCACAGTGACCGCTCCCGTGGCATTCAATTGCTCGACAACGCCTACTGGTCGGAAGAAGAACTGCCGATAGTCGGCAAAGTGGCCGCCGGGGTTCCCATCGAGGCCATCGAAAATGTGGAACGTACCGTGCCGGTGCCCCAGGGGCTGTTCAAGCAACGCCCCACTTACCTCTTGAAGGTACAGGGCGACAGTATGATCGAGGCAGGCATCTTCGATGGCGACCTGATCGCCGTACGCAAATCCAACGTGGCCCGTTCCGGTGAGATCGTGGTTGCCCGCATTGACGAAGAAGTCACGGTAAAGACCCTAAAGTTAAACAAGTCCAGCGCCACCCTGTTACCGGCTAACGAGGCTTATGAGCCGATCAAGGTGCCGGCTGATCAACTGATCATCGAGGGTATTTTCGTGGGGTTGATCCGTGATCCGAATTCTTTCTAGTGCCATTCTGCTATTTATGAGTGTTGCCGCCATGTCCGATACGCATCTGCTCGCCCCCTGCCCGGATTCGCCCAACTGCGTCTCCAGCCTGGCCAAAGACGAAGATCGCCGGGTGGCGCCTCTGCAGGTAGCAGAAACTCGCCAGGCCAGCATGACTCGCCTACAGGCCCTGCTGCGGCAACTTGACCGCGTCGAGTTCGATGTGGTCGGCCAGTCCCGTATCCAGGCCCGCTTCTCAAGCCGACTGCTGCGTTTCGTGGATGATGTGACATTCTATATTCGTGAAGACGGCGTGGTAGAGGTACGCTCCGCATCACGGGTCGGCTACTGGGATTTAGGTGCCAACCGTCGTCGGGTAGAATCCCTGCGCGAACAACTGGCGGAGCAGGCCCCTGATGCAAGAACCTCACACTACTCACTTCAAGACCGACATTCCCCATTGGGCTGATATCGGCGTTAATCTGACCGACAAGCAGTTCCGCGATGATCAGGATGAGGTACTTGAGCGGGCCCGTTCTGCCGGGGTGAACTGGCAACTTCTCACCGGCACTAATGTGGACGAATCCCGCCAGGCCATGGAGCTGGCCAGCCAGCACGATGATCTGTTTTCCACCGCTGGCCTTCACCCTCATAGCGCCCGCTTCTATTCCCCGGCCCTGGAAAAGGAGATGCGGGAACTGTTAAGCCACCACAGCGTAAAAGCCGCCGGCGAAATGGGCCTGGATTTCAATCGTGACTTTTCCCCACGCCCGGATCAGGAACGTGCCTTCGAGGCCCAGCTGGCCCTGGCAGTGGAATACCGGCTTCCGGTGTTTCTCCACGAGCGCGATGCCCACGAACGCTTCGCGCCCATTTTGAAAGCCTACCGGGATCACCTTGTCGGTGCGGTCGTGCACTGCTTTACCGGATCACGCCAGGCGCTTTTTGATTATCTGGATCTGGATTGCCACATTGGCATCACCGGCTGGGTGTGCGATGAGCGCCGCGGCAAGCCGCTGGCGGAATTGGTACACAACATCCCCGATAACCGGCTGCTGCTGGAAACCGACGCGCCCTATCTGCTACCCCGGGATCTGCCGGAAGCGCCCCCGAAAAAGCGGCGCAACGAGCCTTCATTGTTACCCTGGATAGGTAAGCGGGTGGCGAGTTTACGGGGACAAGATGTGGCCCGGGTGGCGGGTATGACGAGTGATAATGCGCGGGTGCTGTTCAGATAACCGAAACCCGAAACCGTTGGAGCTTTGCTCACAAAGCGAAATCTCTCTTGAGCAGGTAATGGCACCAGGCTCAAGCCTTCCCCTTGCGAGCAAGACTCCAACAGGTCAGGCTTGGCTTCGCCAGTGAAAGCGCACACGAAGCGGAGGGATCACCTCCCCTTCCGGCTGACCGACCATTTCCGCATGGGCAGAATGATGGAGCAAATGTGCGGAGTCGGTAGACAGGGTCTGAAGCTGGTTATTGGCGTGCTCGGGGCCATTGAAGCGCATGATTTTACCGCTGTCGTCGGTCACCCAGTACCAGGTATCCGCGAAGCGGACTTTGACGGTGCACACGGACAGGCAGGCCGAGAAAATCTCGACTTCATCGGCCTTGCGCTTGTGCAGTTTTTTGGGGCTGATCGTTTCCATAACAGCAATGATGATCTTGCCGCTGTGAAGCCCGCATCAATCACTCAGCCTGCCAGAAACTGCTGCACATCCAGTAGACCGAATGGCCAACCCAGCTCCCGCCCCTCTTTCATCAGCACGGGAATGCGTTCGCCATAGCGGGCCAGCAGCTCATCGTCCTCGGCCACATCAACCAGTGTCAGCGTAAGGTCCGGTGACACCATGGCGACCAGTTCACAGGCCTGTTCACAGAGGTGACAGCCCACCGTGGTATAAAGCACTACGCTCATCAGTCCTCCACATGCCGAATGGCATAGCAGACATGAATCTTGTCATTGCGGCGAAAATCTTCCGGGATGCTCCAGCGGGAAATATCTTCTACCTGATACCATTTGCTGATACTCGGGTCGAGCTGGAAACGCCGGTAGTTGCAGGAAAAATACAGTACCCCGCCCGGCTCCAGCCGACGCATGATCTTGCGGATCAACTCCCCATGGTGCTCTTCCACCACGAAGTCACTGCGCGACTTATTGTTGGAAAAGGTCGGAGGATCACAGAACACCAGATCGAACTGTTCCTGGCATTCGTCCAGCCAGCGCATGGTATCGGCGCGCACCAGCTCATGCTGCTCGGTGGAGAAGCCGTTGGCGGCCAGATTGCAGGCTGCCCATTCCAGATAGCGCTTGGAAGCATCCACGGTAACAGTGCGCTTGGCGCCGCCAACAGCCGCATGCACGGTGGCCGAGCCGGTGTAGGCAAACAGGTTGAGGAAGCGCTTGCCGCTGGCTTCCTCGGCAATTTTCAGCCGCGTGGGACGGTGATCGAGGAACAGACCCGTGTCCAGATAGTCCTGCAGGTTGATGAGCAGCTGAGCCTGGCCTTCTCGCACCAACCGGTAACGCCCCTGGCCATCCAGCTTTTGGTACTGCTGATTGCCTTTCTGACGCTCCCGGGTTCGCAGGTGCACCTGTTCGCGATGTACACCCAGGGCCGCGCGAACAGCGGTCACTGCCAGATCCCGTCGCTGTTTGGCCTTCTCCGGGTCCACGGTTTTCGGCGCCTTGAATTCCTGCACCAGTACCTGATCGCCATAGATATCCACGGCCACATTGAACTCGGGCAGATCCCGATCGTAGAGGCGATAGCACTGGATATCTTCGCGTTCCAGCCAGCGGCGCAGGTGTTTGCCATTCTTGCGCAGGCGGTTCACCAGCGGCTGGGCCCCTTCCGGCACCTCGAAAGCGGATGACTCAGCAATCGTCACCACCTCCACTTGCGCTGGCTGGCGAGAGTGGTACAGACGAATGAAGTTATTGAACGGCCCGTTCTTCAGTCGCCACTGGCTCTGCAGATCCATACCGGAGCGATCCATCACTTCCGCGTCGGCGCCCAACAACACCGCTTGCCAGTTCGGCGCCAGTTTGGCCAGCAACCGGCCCAGGGCGAAATGCAGCCAGCCAGCTTGTTGCTGCTCATCCAGACGCTCGCCCCAGGGCGGGTTAGCTACTAACAGGCCCTGATCGGCAAAATCCCGGGAACGCAGGGCGCCCAGTTCCCGACGTTCAAAATGAATGGCCTGACGAACCCCCGCCCGCTCGGCATTCTGCTGGGCCAGCTGGATAGCCCGGCCGTCCACGTCGAATCCCTTCAGGGACATCTCAGGAAGCGGCTGGCGGGCGCTTTCGGCGGCCTCCTCCATGGCATCCTGCCAGAGCTGACGGCGACACGCCCGCCACTGCTGGAAACCATAATGCTGGCGCTGGGCACCCGCTGCCCAGCCGGCGGCGATCTGCGCGGCTTCTATCAACAGGGTGCCGGAGCCGCAAAACGGGTCCATTAACACTGCCGGATGATTGCCCTGGCGCCAGCCGGCGGCCCACAGCATGGCTGCGCCAAGAGTTTCGCGAAGCGGCGCCCGACCACCGGCCAACCGGTAACCACGCCGATGCAAGGGATCGCCGGCCAGATCCAGCCACAGATGGGCTTCATTGGGATCCAGCCGGGCACGGATACAGCAACTGCCACGGGCATCCCGGGATACCGTGAATTGTGGTGGCAGGGCCTGAATAAAGCGCTTGGTGCTGATGCGGTTATCACCACGAACACCCGGTCCGTGCTCAAGATGGATATGCAGCGGCGCATCATTGCCCACCAGAGACAGCCAGTCCTGGCTGGCAACCAGCTTTTCCGGTGCGATATCCGGGGTGACCCCGAGGGTCGCCAGGGACAACAGCACCCGTTCCGCCAGCCGCGACCACAGGCAGACCCGAAGTGCATCCGCGGTACCGCCGGTAAATGCCACATGGGCACGACCGGTTTCTGTTACCGATATGCCCAGTGACGACAGTTCATCGGCCAGCAACTCGGCGATACCGGGCATGCTGGTGGCCACAAATTCCATTACTGATACCTCGTAAGTGACTGTTTTATGCGTAACGGTAAAATTAACTATTTAACTTTCAATGCGTTACACAAATCGTCGTCAAGCTGTCCTTTATACGTCATATGCTTAACAGGCACGAACCATATTGCTACATGATATTCGACACTACCCCAGCGCTTTCCCATACTGAATGAGTCGACCCCAATAACTGGCCTTGTTCTCTGCCAGGGGTCATTTTCACTACCGCTATCTGTGAAAGGGAAAGCGTCTATGAAGCGACAAAAAAGAAACAAAGACGACCGCGCCTACAGCCGGGGATACAACGCCGGCCTGGATGGAAAATCTCGTGAGGAATGCCCGTTTGGCGCCCTCAGTGCACGCACCAACTGGATGGGCGGCTGGCGCGAAGGTCGCACCGATTTCGCACATGGGATGCTGGGGGTATCCAGCATTCAGAACCTGAAAAATATCGGCTAACACCTTAAACCCGTTCAACACCCCGCCGGCGCATCAAGCGCCGACTCACAGGGCCCCTCCCGGGCCCTTTTTAATTTCCAGCTTCTAGCTTCTAGCTTTGATCGTCCTGCGGACGATGCCGTGCTTCGCACGGTTCGCATGTCGCAGATCCCCTGGGGGACAAGCATGGGTTATTCGCTTCGCTCACCCTTCGGGCCGCACGGAACTACGTGCGTTACTCCGCTACGCTCCGTTCCTACAGCGGCTTCGTAAGAAATCACGAAGGCTCGGAACTTTCCAGACCTTCCCTATCCAAGCAGCATAGCTCGTAGCTTAGTTAGATAGCTTTGGGCCAGGCGCGGGCGATATCACCGATCAAGCCCGGCCCCTGATAGATCAAGCCGCTGTAAATCTGTACCAGGTCGGCGCCCAGCTGCTGCTTCTCCAGCGCGTCCGCGGCACTATTGATACCCCCTACCCCGATTATCGGGATTCGCCCTTTCAGGGTCTGGCTCATGGTAGCCAGTGCCTGGTTGGCAATGGGTTTCAGGGGGGCACCGCTAAGGCCACCCTGCTCATCGAACTTGGGGAGACCCTGTACCCCTTCGCGAGACAGGGTGGTGTTACCCACACAAACACCGTCGATGCCGTGCTGCACAAACGCTTCGCCCATGGCCTGCAGCTCTTCTTCGCTGTTGTCCGGAGCAATCTTGATTACCAACGGTACCCGACGACGATGCTGCGCATCCAGACGGGTCTGAGCTTCGCGCAAGGTGCCAAGCAATGCATTCAGCGCGTCGCCGTGCTGGAGGCTACGCAGGCCGGGAGTATTCGGTGAGGAGACATTCACCACCAGGTAGGACGCATAGGCGTGGACTTTCTGCTGACAGCTCAGGTAATCCTGAACCGCGTCTTCCACCGGGGTGTCCTTGTTCTTGCCGATATTGATACCCAGCACGCCCTTGTAGCGGCTCTGTTTAACCGCACCGACCAGATAGTCCACCCCCAGATTGTTGAACCCCATGCGGTTGATCAGCGCCTCGGCGCTGGGCAGACGGAACAGGCGGGGCTGGGGGTTACCCGGCTGCGGACGCGGGGTTACCGTGCCCACCTCGATAAAACCGAAACCCAGATCCGCCAGACCATCGATGCAGTCACCGTTCTTGTCCAGGCCCGCTGCCAGGCCCACCGGATTGGGGAATTCAATGCCCATCACTTCCCGCGGGGATGCCGGCACACTGCCTGGCCACAGTTTGCCCGCCCGCTTGCGCAGCATGGCCAGAGTCAGCTCATGGGCATGTTCTTCAGACAAGGAAAACAGCAGAGGGCGAGCAAGGGAGTACAGCATGGGACAACCCGGATTGTGATAATGGCCGGCATTATAGCCAAGCTACCCCGTCACTTCGATGTTTTGTGTCGGACAGCCTGGGGTAGTACGAGCTCGCGCCGCCTTAGAGAATCTGGCTGGGCGGGAATCTTCGCCTTGTGAAAAAGGCTCCAACTGAAGCAGGGGGTTTGCCAGATAGCCCAGACTTTACCAATACAAAAAAAGCCCGGCAGAGCCGGGCTTGAAAATAACCAACAGAAACCAGCGCGTCAGTTAGCTGTTCTGACGAGCGCGGGCCGCATCAGGCTTGAGCAGGAAGCAGCCCAGAGCGGGCAGCAGCCACAGGGCACCGATCATGTTCCACAGGAACATGAAGGTCAGCAGGATGCCCATATCCGCCTGGAACTTGATGGAACTGAATGCCCAGAAGATCACGCCCACGGCCAGGGTGATGCCCGTAAAGGCCACCGCCTTGCCTGTAGTCTTGAGAGTTTCCCGGTAGGCGGATTCCAGATCCATACCCTGTTTCAGGTAATGAGCCAGTTTGCTGTAGATATAAATCCCGTAATCCACACCGATACCGACGCCCAGAGCAATCACCGGCAGGGTCGCCACTTTCACGCCAATGCCCAGATGCGCCATCAGCGCCTGGCAAAGGATGGAAGTCAGCCCCAGCGGCACGATGATACAGATCACCGCACGAATGGAGCGGAAGGCGATCAGCACCAGAATCGATACCACCGCGTACACCAGGGCAAGCATGGGATACTGATTGGCCTCGATGGTCTGGTTGGTGGCGGCTTCCACGCCAGCATTACCTGACGCCAGCTTGAACTCGATAACCTCTTCATTGTTCCGCTTCTCGGCGAAATCGGCCACCGCTGCGGTCACACGGTCCAGGGTTTCCGCCTTGTGGTCATCCAGGAACACGTACACCGGGGCCAGGGAACAGTCCAGATTGTAGAGGCTGTCCGGCATGAAGCTCATGACATTGTTGAGCGCATACTGGTCCCGGGAAATGGTAGCCCATTTCAGGGAGCCTTCATTCATGTTGGTGGAGATCAGTTTAGTTGCCGACGAGATGGTAACAACATCCTGCACTCCCTCCACATTGCGCAGGGTCCAGGACAAATCATCCACGGTCTGCATGGCGGGATAGGTGTTACAGGACTCCACCGGCGTCTTGCCCATCACTACCAGCACATCCGCACTGACAGAGTAGTTGGACACCAGGAAATTCACGTCGTGGTTATAGCGATAGCGGGGCTTGGGTTCATAACCGCGCGGGCAATCCATTTCTTCACACGGGTCCGGCCAGAGCTCTGGTGCACCTTTGTCCAGATCACCGATTTTCAGATCCTGGCTCATGTAGATGCCCACCCCGTAACCGGCCACTGCGATCACGATGGAGAGAGCCGCCAAAGGCTTACGGGTAAAGCGGGCAAACAGCCCGGCCAGCGGGTGCTCTTTCTTCTCTCCCGCCTGAATCTTGCGCACTGATGCACCGCTGACACCCAGGTAGGAAAGCACCATCGGCACCACAATCAGGTTGGTGATGATAATCACCGCCACCCCGATACTGGCCGCCATGGCCAGTTCCCGGATCACGCCCACATCGATGATATAGAGCGTCAGGAAGCCGATGGCATCTGACACCAGCGCCACCATGCCCGGTACATACAAGGACTGGAAGGTATTACGCGCCGCATCCAGTGGGGTCTGCCCTTCTGCAGCGTAGTTCGCCAGGGTGTTGACGATCTGCACACCATGGGAGACCGCAATGGCAAACACCAGGAACGGCACCAGCATCGAATAAGGATCAATGGTGAAGCCCAGCGTACTGACAATCCCCAATTGCCAGATAACCGCCACAAAAGAGCAAACGGTCACTGTCATTGCACTGCGCAAACAGCGGGTATCCAGCAGCAGCAGTACTGCAATCAGAGCGAGAGTGAAGAAGAAGAACATGGCCACTTCTTCTGCGGCGGCCATCACATCACCGGCTTTTTTGGCCAGGCCGACGATATGGATTCGAACGTTGGGATACTTGTCCTGATAGGTAGCACGAATCTCTTCAAGACGCGCTGCCAGCACGGGAATATCCACGCCGTTTTCACCCAGCGCATCCAGCAAATGGGCATGCACCACACTGGACTGGAAGTTATCCGCCACCAGACGGCCAACCTGGCCTGAGCGAAGCACATTGGTGCGCAGATCTTCGAGCGTCGCTTCGCTGCCATCGTAACCGGCGGGAATCACTTCACCACCCTGGAAGCCCTGCTCGGTTACCTCATTCCAGCGTACATTGCTGGTCCAGAGGGAACTGATTTTGCTGGGATCCACACCATCCAGAGCAAACACCTCGTCGGTGATTTCCTTCAGGGCGGTCATGTACTCGGGATTGAAAATGTCGTCACTCTGGGTTTCTGCAACGATGACACGTACATCGTTGCCCAGGCTCATATCATCCTTGTGTTCCAGAAAGTTCTGGATATAAGGGTGACCCAGCGGGACCATCTTTCGGATATCGGTATTAAGCTGAATCTTGCTGGCCTGAAAGCCCAGGAAGACAGTCGCTGCAATAAACAGCAGCAGCACAACGGGACGAATGGAAAACAGCCCGCCGGCAATGGTTTTGGAAATACGACCTGACATGCTGTGCCCCTTATTTTACGTCTTCAATCACGCGCACTCCGCCCTGGCCGGCGACAAGAACGCCGCCCGCTTTTCGGGGCAAAATTGCGGAGATGGATTCACGGTCCGGAAGGAACCGCAGGGAGAAGGTTTGACCACCATCATGGCTGGTGAGAATACCGCCGGCATTGGTCACCAGCACCACGGTGCCGTCGTCCAGTACCGTGCCGTCATTCACACCACGGGTCAGCTTGGTGGGTACCTTGACCCAGCTACTGCCGCGATTGGCGGTTAACCACACATTGCCTTGCAGGCCGTAAACCAGCACCTGGTAATCGGATATCGGGGTGGCACCGAACAGGGTGCCTTCATAGGGGCTGGTCAGTGCCTCCCAGTTCTGGCCCTTGTCAGCAGAGCGAAAGATGACGCCTTTTTCACCAACCAGATAGCGATCGCTGCTGGCAGGAGCGGCCGCATAGCCGTACAGGTGCCAGCCATCATTATTACTCAGGGCAGCGGTTCGTTTTTTCCAGGTATCGCCACCGTTGGAAGTTTCCAGATAGTAGCCATAGCCACCCACTGCCACGGCTTTGTCACGGCTTTCACAGTGCACATCCAGTAGCGGCGCACCGGAGGTATCAACAGGTGCAGCAGCGATTTCCTCGTAGGGATCATCGCTGTAGAGGTCATCCCCGTAGGCATCGTCCTCATAGGGGTCGCCATAGATATCGTCCATGGACAGATCATCCATGCTCTCATCAGCGGGTTCGCTATCATCGCTGCCACCCAGCGGATCACTGTACTGAAGCGTCCAGCTTTCTCCGCCATCACGGGTACCCAGTACCACGGCATCGTGGCCCACGGCCCAGCCGTTGCGGGCATCCGCAAAACAAACCGCTGTCAGAAGCACCTCTTCAGGCGTTTTGGCGGCCTGCCAGTGGTCCCCATCATCATCGGAGTACAGAATTTTTCCGCGGTCACCCACTGCCACAATCCGGCCATTGGCATTGGCCAGGTCCAGATAGTTGTTGGCTGTAACCAGCGGCGATTTGCTATCAATAAACTGTGCCTGCAAAGGGGCAGACAGCATGGCTGCAGCAGCCAGCAAAAGTGTTTTTTTCATTGTCCCATCTCTTCCCGAAGGCTCGTTTGCCGAGCCGAGTGCAAAACGACCGGGGGCCATGGGCGTCCCGGTCGCGTTGCCAGTGCTGCCGTTAAACGGTCAGCCTTTTCTTGTCATTACCGTCCACGGCGGCGCAGGGCGGCCGGATGGAAGTAGCGGTCATCCGGTACCGGCTGGCTGTAATCCAGAATGGACGGTTCTTCGTTATCCAGGAACTGTACGTGGTACCGCTGGGCCCGCAGATCATGGAAGGTGTCCAGAGCGGTCCACTGGGTCGGTACTTCGTAGTAGTTCTTGATGTAGGCAAGGCTTACACGCCACAGCTCATCACGACGGTCATACTGGTCGATGGCGGCGATCTGCCAGGAATCCGCATCAATGTAGAAGCGACGCTTCTCGTAGATATGGCGCTCACCTTCCTTCAGGTTCGCTTCCACTACCCATACACGGTGCAGCTCCCAACGCTGGTAGTCCGAATTCACGTGGCCCTGTTGCAGCAGGGTTTCGTATTTCACATCCGGGCTGTCCATCTTGTAGTTGTTGTAGGGGATAAACATTTCCACCGGCTTTTCATGAACCAGCTTCCAGTTGTACTTGTCCGGGGCACCGTTATACATATCGGTGTCATCGGCAGTACGCAGGCCGTCGGCTGCAGCGATCGGGGTGTCGTAAGCCAGGTTGGGAGCACGACGAACACGACGCTGGCCGGCGTTATAACCCCAGGCCTGACGCGGCATTTTCTTCTGGTCCAGCATTTCATGAACCAGCACCGCCCCACCGGCCAGACGTGCCGGCGCCTTGGTGAAGGACAGGTAGTAGAAAATGATGTTGTCCAGGCTGTCGAAGTTGTACTTGGGATCGTAGTAACGGAAGTACACTTCCTGCTGAGAAGTGATCAGGGAGTAGGCACCGTTACGCTGCACCGCCACTTCTGAAGCACGACGCACCACGTACAGACCGCGCCACCGCAGGATATGGTTCCAGATCGCCTGCTGGGCCTTGTCTTCGTTGCTACCACTCAGAATCGGGAAAGGAATCCCGCCGAATGCGTTGTTAACACCGGTTTCTGCCAATGAAGCCTTGGTAGCATTGCTCTTGGTATTGTCGTAAACCCATTGCGGTGCGGAGGTAGAGCGACGGCTCGGGTAGACATTGAGTTTAAAAGTATCCGGGTAGGTTTTCAGCATACCCTGCACACCCTCAGGCACCTTGTCCGCATACTTGGACAGGTTCTGGGCGGTGATGGTGAACACTACCTTGTCATTTTTGAAAGGGTCCGGGTGGTGCTGGCCGGGGCGGGTATATTCCTTGGGGATATCCTTCTTCTGGATACCACCGGTCCAGTCCGGAATGCCAAGGCCAGTGGAAACGGCTTTCCCGTTACCTTTGACGTCAGCCCCGAACGGAGTCAGGGATTTACCCAACTTTGCCGCTTCTTGCGCGGACACGGCAGCCTGCACATTGGCCGCTACGCTCAGTGACAGCGCAAGCGCGCTGCCCATGGCGGTCAATTTCTTCAACATGATTGCTCTCCGAATAAACGGGCCGGAAACCCGGCCCGGAAAAAATTAAAAAGAGTACTTAACAGAAACCGAAGCGTTGTTCCGGTCCGCCAGTTTGTTGGAATATTTGGCGCCCCAGAAGCTGGTGGCAGACATGCCCACTTCCAGGTTGTTCAGGTACACAAAATCCAGCCCCAGGGTAGCGGCTTTGCGGTCTTCCATGAAGTTACCACCGATGGGTGAATTGCCACTTACATCGTGGGCAATCCGCACGCTCGGGCTCATGGAAATACCGGCGAAAATGTTGTTGTAGTCTGCCTTCAAGACCGCACGGTAACCCCAGGATGTGTCATCCAGATTATATTTATTGGGGTCATCCGGGCTCAGAATCTGGGCCTCGGAACCAAGAATGGCAGCAGTGGAGTTATATTCCAGCTCCGGGTTTTCCAGACCTTCAATATGCTCAACGCCCAGTTCAACCAGTGCGATCAAACCATCGGTTCCCCAGGTCGGTCCAAAGTTGAAAATGCTGACCAGGGAGCCGTTATAGCTTTCCACTTCGTCGTAGAAGTAATAGAGCTGACCTTCCTGCACCGCCGTGTTGGAACTCAGGCAGCTACCACCAAGCTCTGCCCGCACACAGTGCGGAGTCAGATCACCCAGGGTTGGGGCCGGATTTGCTGCTGCTCCTGCCAGAGACTGGATCAGGTTGTCACCGATTTCATTGATAATGGATCGCTTGGGGCGGTACGCCAGTTCGCCCGCCAGAGACATGGTGCCGACGACAGTGTTGAAGCTGGCACCGAACATGTCCTGGTCTTCCACATAGGCCATCTGGTATTCAGTGGTGTCGATGGTTTCCGGCACACCCGCCAGGCCTGAGGTGTTGATCTTGTTGATGCGGGAACCCACCACAGGCGTACGTGCATGAGTGCGGGTATAGTAAAGCGCGAATTCCGTACCATTCAGGGCTTCGGCAAAATAACGATAGGCCAAACCAAACTGGCCATTATCTTTCGCGTCTTCATCACGAATCCGATCAACCGTTACCTGAGTGGCTTCGTACTCGTAGCCAGGACCAAACTGAGCCGTGTAGGCAGCGAACGCATTTTCCAGACCCGGTGCACCAGCCCCCAGAGCCACGACACGACCATCAATAATCACGTTGTCAGCACCCCTGCCCGGGAATCCATCATGAGTGGAGAAGTAGGTGCCCGCTGGCGCATCTTCGGAATTTTCCCACTCGAACTGGTAGAAACCTTCCAGTGTCGCGTTAAAGGTCAGGCCGTAGGAAAAGTACAAGCTATCCAGTGGCAACAGGGCTTCCTTGATTTCAGAGCCCGGCAAGCGCAGCGCATTGAGATCAAAGTAGTTGGCAGTGTTAACGCCACCCTGAATAAACAGCGCTTCACCCCAGTTGATGACCTGCTGACCCAGACGCACGTTCAAGGGCTTCTCGAACAGATCGAAACTCCCCCAGACATAGGCATCCAGCATACGAGCACGCTGACCCGCATAGCGCTCTGCATCACTGTTGAAATCGTCACCGATACCGTTGTTGGCATAATCGGAGTATGTGGCATAACGGGTAAACCCGTTACCCGGCACGAAGGGGCCCGATTTCATCAGAGCGCCACCATCATGACCACCGCCCATGATCTGCTCATCGTGGAACGCGGTGGCACGGACGAACATGCCATAACGCCCCTGCCAGTTCAGTTCCATCTCCGGGGTGATCTTGTAGACCAGAGACGCCAGACCAGTGTCAAAGTTGTTGTTGGCATCGTTCTTGTTGACCTGGGAGCCATAACCTTTCAGGGTCATGTCAACCACGTCTTCGTTGGCCGCCAACATCCGGTCCTGCCCTTCTGTGCGGAACAACGCACCGACGGACAAGGCAGTATCCAGTCGACCGGTCCAGTCAGGGTTATCGAATTGAAGCTGAATTGCAGAGGCAGGAAGTGACAAGCTGGTAAGGGCTGCAGCACCAGCAACAGCCATCGCTAACCTGGTTTTGCGCAGGGGATTATTATTCATGTAGCTCTCCGAATTGCCATGCATGGCTTTATTGTTCTTGCCCGGGCAGCGGCTTCTCCCGTTGTATCATCGGTCCCATCATTCTCCCCGATGCACACCACTACCCAGACTAAGTCTTAATTCTTACATATCGGGACGAAAAAGAAATCCCCCCTCAGTGTACATTTAACGACCAGCCAGTCATCACTATTTTTTCATCTTGTAGTCGATTCGCATCAAACAGCCAAAATCCGCCCAAGGACCTCGCTGAGATTGTCCGAGGCATCCTTTTCCACTCGCTCCAGGGCCGACGCTAGCTGCTTGCGGCGCCCGGGCTCCAGCTTTGACAGACGCGCGGCCGCATTGGCCAGCCGGGCAGCAATCTGGGGGTTAATCCCGTCTAGCCGACTCAATGCTGCCGCGAAAAGGCGATAGCCTTCGCCGTCGGGAGAATGGAAGGCAGACGGGTTGCCATTTGCGAGAGTACCCACCAAGGCTCGCACCCGATTCGGTACTGTCCAGTCAAAAGCAGAATGGCTCATCAGTGTCTCTATTCTGGACAAGCTGGCCGGCCCCGGAGTCGCCGCCTGGACGGCAAACCACTGATCCATTACCAGGGCCTCATCTGACCAGCGTTCAGCGAACTGGGACAGAGCCTGATCGGCGCCGGCTAAATCGTAATGCACCAGCACTCGCAGTGCGGCCAGTTCTTCGGTCATGCATAACGGCAATTCAAACAGTTCTGCTGCCAATCGTGGCGCTTCCGGATGACCGGACGCTGCCAGGTAATCCAGTGCCAGATTGCGTAACTGGCGGCGCCCCATGGCCCTACCATCCATCTCCAGCTCGGTTGCAATCAGATTCTCAGCCAGTGACAGCCAGTGACTCTGCAATGCCTTGCCCAAGGCCTGCTTCATGGCACGGTGGGCAGCATGGACGCCGCCAGGGTCCAGAGGCGCATGCCTGTCTCCAAGGGCCACTTCGCCAGGTAATGACAGCAACAGAGCAGCTTGGGCCGGATCCTCATCAGCCCGGCCGATCACTTGCTCCAATACCGGCACCAGTGCTTGCGCCTCGGCGGCTGCGTCGCCAGTCCCTTTCACCAGACGATCCAGCGCGGAGAAGTAAAGCCGCTGGGCAGCACTCCAGCGACAGTAGCCATCACTGTCGTAGGCCAGCAGACGGGTTAGCTGGTCATGGTCGAAGGCGTAGTCGAGCACCACCGGCGCAGAAAAGCCCCGCAACAGGGAAGGGGTAACCGGCCCTTCAGCATCAAAACTGAGGGTCTGCTCTTCCCTGTCGAGAATAATGACCTTCTCGCGATTGCCCTGCTCATCCAGCGGCAACGGCTCACCAGCTTCGTCCAATAAGGCCAGACGCACCGGGATCATCAGCGCCTGCTTCTCAGCCTGCCCTGGTGTCGGGGGGGTGTGTTGGCGGAAGGAGAGCTGGTACCGGCCGTTCTCAAGGTGATCCGTCACAGTCAGCACCGGCGTACCGGCCTGGCTGTACCAGCGCTTGAACTGAGTCAGATCTCGCCCGGAGATCTCCTCCATACAGGCAACAAAGTCATCACAGGTGACGGCCTGACCATCAAACCGATCGAAGTAAAGATCCGTAGCGCGACGAAAATCATCGGCCCCTAGCAGGTGATACTGCATACGGACAATTTCGGCGCCCTTTTCATAGATCGTCAGCGTGTAGAAATTATCGATTTTCTGGTATTGCGCAGGGCGAACAGGATGGGCCATTGGCCCCTGATCTTCCGGGAACTGATGGTTGACCAGAAAATCCACATTCTCCACCCGTTGCACGGCGGCGGAGTTCATGTCCGCAGAAAACTGCTGGTCACGAAATACGGTAAACCCTTCCTTGAGACTGAGCTGAAACCAGTCCCGGCAGGTGACCCGGTTTCCCGACCAGTTATGGAAGTATTCATGGGCCACCACGGACTCCACCCGCTGAAAACCGGCATCGGTGGTAGTAGACGGGTGAGCCAGCACACAGGAAGTATTGAAGATATTGAGGCCCTTGTTTTCCATGGCCCCCATATTGAAATGGCTTACTGCCACGATCATGTAGATATCCAGATCGTACTCACGCCCGTAGCTGTCTTCATCCCAACGCATGGCATTCTTCAGCGACAGCATGGCGTGGTCCAGCTTGTCCAGATCGCGGTGCTCTGCATAAAGACGCAGCGACACCTGGCGACCAGAACCGGTGGTATAGCTGTCCTCCAGACAGGCCAGATCACCGGCCACCAGCGCAAACAGATAGCAGGGTTTCGGGAACGGGTCTTCCCAGGTCACCCAGTGGCGATCGCCCTCTTCGCCCTGCTCTACCGGGTTACCGTTGGATAGCAGCAACGGATAGCGCTTCTTGTCAGCCCGCACTGTAGTGGTAAACCGGGCCAGCACATCCGGGCGATCCGGGAAAAAGGTGATACGGCGGAAGCCTTCCGCCTCGCACTGCGTGCAGTACATGCCGTTGGAGCGGTAGAGTCCGTCGAGTGCGGTATTTTTTTCCGGTTCGATATCTACAATCGACGTCAATTGGCAACATTCAGGCAGCCCCCTGACAATCAACTGAGAATCCCTGTACTCGTACCTCTCCTCTTCAAGCACAACACCGTCCAGGACCAACGAGCGCAGGACAAGCCCCTCGCCATTGAAACTCATCTCTCCCGCCGGGACCGGAGAAGCCGGGTTATGTTGGAGCGACAGCGTACTGGTAACTGTCGTCACACCATCATGGATATCCACATCCAGAACCACTTCGTCCACCAGATAGACTGGAGGCTGATACTCTTCCAATCGCGAGGTCTTGACTGCACTATGCGCGGTTTCCATGCATGACTCCTGCTGCGTTTCTGTTGCCGTCCATATTAGACACTTGCCCTAAACGACAACACCCCGCAGAAGCGGGGTGTTGTCGTTTTAAGGCTACTGAAGACAAGGATTACGGCGCAGCGACCTCAACGAACGCAGACGCAGCATTGCTTCCCGCAGTCCCAACAGCAATTTGGGTCGGATCTAGAACAAAAGATACCACTTCGGTTTGCAACTCTCCTGTGGCAAGCGTCTCGCCTGTGGTGGCCGCCGTCACACCATCTTCGCTTGGTCGCAACAGAGAGGCATGATGACCAATAGTCAGATTGATCAACAGATTAGCTGAAGCTGCACCCGGTGCAGCACCCGGCAATGACGCATCTGCAAGGACGGCCAACGGGGAGGTGCCAGCCAGCGGCGCACCTTCAACACTGTTAGGGATCACCTTGTCCGCCGTGTAGAGCTTGGTATCACCAAGCCCACTGGCATCTCCGCCACCTACAATCTGCTGCATCAGTACCGGTACACCGATACCGCTCAACGTGGACGCGAAGTTCACCGGGTCACCGGAATCAACCGTGCTTTGTGCTGCGTACAGGAATTTCTCATAGGTAGAGGTCCCTTGATTCACTCCCGCCTGAGCCAGACCACCATTTACGGTAGGACCAAGTGCCAGTGAGTTAGCGAGGATCTGGGTCAATTGACCGCCAGAGGCAGAAGACACAACACCACTCAGCGAGTTCAGGTTGCTGGCAAACCCTGCCATACCATCCGCGCCAATGGACAGTTGGTTCACAGTCGCATACACGGAACCAACGATGCCACCCAAAGACACACCAACCACTTTTACATTGCTAGTATCCAGGGTCCCCAGCATCTGAGCATCGAGATTATCACTGATAGCTGTCAGGCTGGCATTGAGGTTAAGCATATCCATGACGGACTGACGCAGGTTGTCGCGAGTATTCTGAAGCACGGACAGGTTAATGAACTGACCGCCAGAGCCCGCCGCATCATTGAAGTGACGCTCACGGGGAGCATCCTCACCCAAACCGGAAAACGCCGCACCCAACCCTGCAGGATTCTCTACATTCAGGCCATAGAGCGGTGAGTCAGTATTGTTGGTGACGCCATGCAAAGGCAGATCGACAGCGACTGTTGCTACGCAGGCATTGCCAAGGCTATGGGCAAGCGCAGCTACAGAGCTACGATCACTGGTGATCCCGTGAATATAGATCACAACAGGATATGGAGCCGCACAAGCACCACCACCCGCTGAAGAGCCCGGCAACGTAACCTGAAGCGGCACGGTCTCAAGACTTTGTTCGGTGGCGAACGGGTAACGGTAAGTGACGTTGGTAGACCCATCCACATCCGCAGGCACACTCATACCAAGCGCGCCCGCCAACGTAGCATCCGGCACCCAGCTGTCTTGGGTATAACTGGCGCTGGCGGTGGTTTCCGGGGTGGTCAGGTAATAAGGCAGTTGGATATAGCCTGTGTACAGGTTAGCAATATCAGCTGCAAGACCGGTCAAGCCACCGATATCTGTTTCTGTCGCGGCCGGCACACCAACAAGCTCGGAAGCTACCGGAGTAGGCAAGAACCCTCCGGCCTGCAGGCCATTAACATTTTCAGCTGGCACACCAAGGCCCGCCAGAGCAGCTCTTGGTGCAGCCATCCCTACCAAAGGAGCAACAGGATCCGTCGTGGTATAAGTATAAGAAATCGCCACTGCATCTTTCGCAGATTGAAATTCCGGAGATGTCGGAGGCACCAAACCACCAGTCAGCACTGCAGCAGCCAGGTTTTCCCAGCCAGCTATCGCATCACGCACCGGCTGTAGAGCTGGAGTCACCGCCGGCTCTGTTTCGCCCAGCGTGTTATAGCTGCTAGAGGGTGTAATGGGTTGCCCCATGCTGTCCAGCACACCATTGGTCACAAACACCAGGTATTTGGTCTTGGCTTTCAAAGGTTGCTCGGGAATCACACGCAGCACATTATTCTGGCCACCGTCCAAGGAAACTACCGAGGCGGTATAGGCCGTGACTTCGCCCATGGCCACAGGGTCTTCCGCCACAATGTTGCCGGGATCCAGAGCGTCTGCATCACCAGTATTCAACGGCAGAAGGAAAACGTTTGGTTCCGCACAGAGCATCTTGATCTGTGCATCAGTCACTGTGCACAGGCTGGTCGGATCAATGCTGCCACCGGCAAAAGCGATATCGAAATAGGCATTGGTGGAAAAGCCGTCAAGGCTATTGATTGCCGCTTCCACAGGATTGGTTGGAGCGCCCACATTCGCAGTTCCATCGCTACTTGCTGCGTCTGCGAAGATGATGTCTGTATTCAGAGGCAGATCGGAAGCGAGTGGGTCAAAACGGGGAAAAGTCCCGATTTGGGTCGCACCCTCACTTTGATCAGGGACGGTATCACTGCCGCCACCACAGGCCGCCAGTGCCAGGGCCACTGCCGCAGGCAGTACTTTCTTATAGATATGCATGGGTTCTCCCAAACCGTTTGTTATCTTTTTTATTTCTGCCTGCGCCGCAATCTCCCATAACGCAGCCAGAAAGACATCGTCCGCGTGCGCCGAATCTAGGCCGGCTAACTTACACAGTACAGTTGTCACCTAGGAAGAATACAGTATGTTTGGAAGAGCACCAACGGTCTTTGGCAGGAAAAGCTTGACGTTGGTCCGACAGGCGGTATCCGGGCGACGACCCGCCAGTCACCGCCCGTGGGACGGGCGGTCTGGCTACTGCAAACGATCCGGGGCGCGCAGGGTAACCGGCTGCTCCTCTGGCTCGTCCTTGCCACTCTTGCACTGCTGCTCCATGTAGCCTGAGCGCTGCTCCTCTGGCAGGTTCTTTGCCTCCCAGGCAATCACCGCCTGGAGGCAGGTTTCACGCTGCTCACGGCTCAGCGGCCGACCATCCGCCCACTTGCCGGTTTCAATAGCGCGGCGCATGTTGTCACAGACTTCCTGCGTCATGGCGGCGATCAGGTCATCAAAGCTTTGGTAGGTCATGACATTCACTCGTTTGAGGCACCCCGCCAGTTCGGCGGGTGTGGCTTACGCCCGTTTCCGGCCTGGCTAGTCTGGGACGGATACAGGGAAGCCGCTGTTTGCCTGTAGCTATTAACTATTCACTGTTAACTATCAACGGGGTTTCAGCTGCTGTCACCGGGGCGCGTACTCCAGCCCAGCTTGGAGCGACAGGCCTGGTAGAAATCATGGCCAGGCGGGTGGATCAAATGCAAACGATGGGGCTTCTTGCGAATGGCGATTACATCGTCCACCTGCAGGCGAATCCCGGCGGTGCCGTCGCAGCTGACCAGTGGTCGGACCTTTTCGGTGGTGATATGAATCTTGATCTCGCTGTCCCCGGCCACCACCAGCGGGCGGCTGGTAAGGGTATGCGGATTGAGCGGCACCATCACCATGGCATCCAGCTTGGGATGCATGATGGGCCCGCCGCCGGACAGCGCATAGGCCGTGGAACCGGTGGGGGTGGAGATGATCAGGCCATCGGAGCGCTGGCCATAGACAAAATGGCCATCGATCACCAGCTCGAAATCGATCATGTGGACACTGTCACCGGAGAGCAGCACGATATCATTCAGGGCGCAGCCCTCGCCCACCACGGTCTTGCCCCGGCGTACTTCCAGATCGAGCAGGAACCGCTTTTCAGTGGTGTACTCACCGTCCAGCACCTGCCCCACCCGGCTTTCGATTTCGGAGGGAAGGATGTCAGTGAGAAACCCCAGGTGACCCCGGTTGACGCCCAGCACCGGCACATCAAAACGGGCCAGTGTACGGGCGGCGCCCAGCAGGCTGCCATCGCCACCGACCACAATAACCAGATCACAGGCTTCACCCATCTGCGTGGCAGATGCCGCTTGCAGGCCCATTTCTGGCAGGCTGCCGGCAATGTTCTTGTCGAGGATAACGGTACAGTCACGCCCGTTGAGAAAGTGAATCAACTGGCGCAGTGAATACAGCGCCTGTTCACTTTCGGAACGGGCAATCAAGCCGATATTGCGGAATTTATTGCTAAAAGTCTCTTGCGCCACACGAATCCTGGGCAGCCGGAGCTGCATCCGGTGAAGGGCTCGCCCTCCATCCGGTGAGCGACCACCCTGGCCCGAATCCGTGATTGCTGCATGGCAGCCGCGGATTCAGGCCTGTGTCAGGTACTCGTTCAGGTTAGCAGCATTGGCATTCAGGCCGCCATCCAGAACGATTACGTCCAAGCCGGCGTTTTTTAACAGAAAAGCGGCTGTGGCGCTACGTCGACCGGTATCACAGTAGGCAATATAGGTCTTGCTGGGGTCCAACAGGCGGGATTTCAGCCGTAATACATTCAGCGGCATGTTGGTGGCGCCCACCAGGTGCTCCTGGTCGAATTCATCGCTGGTACGCACATCCAGCCACCAGGCGCCCTTTTCTGCGGCGCCCAATACATCCTCAGCGGGCATGGTGTTGATGATCGGCTCGCGCAGCAGGGCATCAAAGTCCTGACGCTCCAGTTTCATCAAGACCCCGTCGGTAGCCATGGTCACCGTGGCATTACGGGGCTTGCCGGAAAGCAGCGCCTCTTCGCCGAACCACTGTCCTTCTTCCAGCATGGCCACGGGGGTTGGGGCATTGTCGCCCATACTGATGGCCACCTCGCAGACGCCTTCCTTGAGAATGTAGCAACAGTCTGCTGCCTCACCCTGGCGGATAATCACATCCCCTTGCTTGTGGCGATGAGCCTTCAGGCGCCGGAAGATTTCCAGAATATTACTGGGCGGTACCCGATGAAACAGCTTGGATTTAAGCAGTCGAATCATCCACTCCCGATCATTCTGATAAGCGGAGTTGGCGTTGATATCGAGAATCACGTAACCGGCAGACTGGTCCCAGGAAAGAATGGTGTCCAGCCGAAAGCTGTCAAAGCGGACCACACTGACTTCGGTCAGAGCCCGAGCCGTACTGCGGCGGGGCTGGGCATGCTCCAGCGGATGCCAGGATGCGGTATCTCCGGCACTGACGGTACGGGTTTTGCCCGCTTCATCGGTAAGCTCTACCTTGCCGCTGAGCAGATAGATGGTGGTGTTGTCCTTGTCGCCAAGCGAAAAAAGGGCATCTCCTGACGAATAACGGCACACCTCCTGCTGATCCAGGAGCCAGTCCAGCTGGTCTCCAGACAGCGCATTCACTGGCACAAAGGTCTGTAAAAGGCTTTTATCAATGGATTCCTGTGCCATAACTGCCGCTCCCGGTGTTCTTATTGTGACAACAACATCATGCTTTCAGCGTAGATAATGCAAAAAACCTACCATTTTTCAGTGAAGTGGCACTGAGTCACATCTGTTTATCAGCGAAAGCGCAGCACGTTATCGATCGCCGAGTCGTTGCGACAGTTTGGACAACGATTGGCATTGCAGTCGGAGACGCCGGGTTTGAACTGGTTAGGCACTTCCACCCGGATCACTCGCTTACCGCAGGGCTGTTGATCAGAGCCCACCGATACCTGGCACACGGGATTTTCATAATGGGCCAGCCAGGCCCGGTAGTGATCTTCAGTGACGAGACATTTACGCGCAGCGAAAGCCACTGGATTTTCCATGTAACTGCCGATCTGATCGGCCGAAATGGAAATATGTCCCGCACCAGGGTGGAAGGCGATAAAGCTGAGGCCGAGATTTTCCAGTTTTTCCAGCATCTTCTGGGCTCCAGTGCTGGCTTCCTTCACCCGATTTCGTTTTAGCTCGCCCAGTTCCTCCTTGAGCTGGTTAATCAGATCATCGCGGGTCAGCACATCCATTTCCTTGGCATGGATCTGCTCGGAAAGCTTCGCCCGTTCCTCCTCGATTCGCTGCTCCAGTGCCAGCTTGTACTGTTCGGTAAGCACTTCCAGTTCGCTGCCCTGAGTCTGGCTTTGGTGGCTCTGCTCCTCCAGGCTCTGAGTCAGTGAGACCACCTGAGCCTTGAGAGAATCATTCTGTTCACGCAACGCCCCATTTTGGGATTTGAGCGTTTTGAACTGGCCCAGAACCTTTTCCAGCTGAGCATTGAGGATTTCCTCCTTTTGCTGGGCGGCGTAGCGGAGTTGGCCCACTTCTTCGGACTGGGAATTTTCCAGTGTCTGTACCCGCAGGCGCAGCTCCTTGATAATGCGAGCCAGTCGCACCCTTTCTTCATCGGCCTCTTTCTTGCTCTCGTCATCGTCCGGGGCAATGGTGGGCGCTGCCGTTTCGGCACCAATGACTGGCGGCGCAGCGGCAGGGGTCGAATCCAGCTCGTCATCGATTTCCAGCCCCAGTTTCGGACCGCGCTCACGAATGGTGTCGCGAATGGCGATAAAGTCGTTGGCTCCCGGCTTCATGCCCGGATCCCACATCTGATCCTGGTGCCAGGCCACCGGACACTGGCTGCGGCAGGCCAGACGAATCGGCCCGGCCCCCATATCCGGCCCCTGCCCGGCATGTTCTGCCAGATGGCGCAGCGGCACATTCCAGGTGGTGTCGGCCATGCCGTCTTCATCAAAATCGATCGTAAAAAGGACCAGCGAACGTACCCGTAACTGACCATTCACCAGGCAGTAGGCACCGCGAACTTCCTTATCTGCAAATTCCGGCACACCCACCATGCCATCGAGGATCGCCTCAAAATCCGCATACAGCATGCTTTTGGTAATGCCCCGATGATCAAAAAACAGAATCGCTTCGGACGTCACGGAGGATAGAGGCATGTGTCCTTCCTTCCCTTGAGAATTATTGTAGTTGGCCACTGACTCGCCACAACATCACTCCCTGCAAGATCCAGAAAACACAGTAGCGACGGCAAAATCAGGGTGCTGCCAATTATAGTCAGCCCCTAATAAAAGAGTGTGACCTGAATGGCAGTAAAAAAAAAGCATACGAAAATGCGCCCATTACTATGCCGCAAAGCAGCTGACGAAGACCAATAACGGCATCACGTTGCCAGAATCAATGTGTATTGAAGGGGGGGGGGGTAGGATCAAACCGCGAAGGATTAACAGATAGGGATGGAGACTGGAAAATCAGAGAGGGGTGGTACGGAGAGGAATCAGAGCTCCTCTCCGTCGTCCACCCAGCTGTCTTCTTCCTGCCACTCTTCCAGGCATTCCATCAGCTGCTTCTCTTCCAGTCGCTCTTCCAGATAGTCTTCCATTTGCTTGCCCTCCTTGTCTTTTTCAGTGTTGTGGGCCTGAAATTAGACAGGGTTTAGGTGACAAGTTCATGAAATAGAACGCATCACGCCTGATGCTCGACGTCGAATGCAATAAAACAGAGCAAGGCACAACGCACAGCCGCAATAGATCAGGCGTCAGACAAAGGATGACAGGGGAGCAGAAACAAAAAAGGCCCCCATAAATGGGAGCCTTTAATGCTGAATAGTGGCGGAGCGGACGGGACTCGAACCCGCGACCCCCGGCGTGACAGGCCGGTATTCTAACCAACTGAACTACCGCTCCACTTTTCCTTACGGAACTCTTCACTTACAAAATATGGTGGGTGGTGACGGGATCGAACCGCCGACCCTCTGCTTGTAAGGCAGATGCTCTCCCAGCTGAGCTAACCACCCGCATCGCGCTGCGAAGTGGGCGCCATTTTAGGGATTGGGCCGGGGGTGTCAACGGCTTTTTGCAGAAAAAAGTCCGTTTGCCTAGAAAATGGGCGGAACGGGCAAATCTTGCACAGAATAGCCCTGTAGGAACGGAGCGTAGCGGAGTAACGCACGTAGTTCC
>NZ_DEXN01000044.1:0-246 GCF_002364155.1 Alcanivorax sp. UBA3183 | reverse complement strand
ATGCTTGCATGGCGAACCGAGCCACAGCGAGGAAAAGGCGGTGCCGGCCGTTGCTCCCGGTCTCAAAGAAAAAGCTGTCGAAGCCCGACAGACCTGGTCGCCCGAGGGGAGCAAGCATGAGCTCCTACAAGCGGCTAGGCAGCTTGCCGTTTCAGCTTTCTTCCGCCTCCAGCGCCTCAATCTTCGCCTTTGCCTGCTCCAGGGTGAATCTGCCCGGTACCGCCTGCCCGCTCGGTTTGGCAATCA
>NZ_DEXN01000029.1:6664-6852 GCF_002364155.1 Alcanivorax sp. UBA3183 | reverse complement strand
CACCTCGAGCTGCTCGACCAGCGACGTCTTCCGGCGGAAACCATCTGGCTGCCGATCCACGGCAGCGACGATGCCGCTACCGCCATTCATGACATGGTGGTTCGCGGCGCACCTGCCATTGGCATCACCGCCGCCTACGGCCTCGCCCTGGAGGCTGCCCGTCTGGGCGATGACGCTTCAGCGGCAGC
>NZ_DEXN01000029.1:4975-6552 GCF_002364155.1 Alcanivorax sp. UBA3183 | reverse complement strand
CTGGCGCCTGCCATTGCCACCCTTGCCGCCAGCCGCCCTACGGCCGTCAATCTGTTCTGGGCCCTTGAGCGTCTGCAGAGAATCGCCAGCGACCTTTCCGGCGCGGCGCTGATCAGCGCCCTCAAAGCAGATGCACAGGCCATTCACCAGGAAGACCTGGCGGCCAACCAGCGCATGGGCGAGCTGGGTGCTGACCTGCTGCCGGCCAACGCCAGCGTCTATACCCACTGCAACACCGGCGCTCTGGCTACCGGCGGGCATGGCACGGCGCTCGGCATTATCCGCACTGCCTGGTCACGGGGTAATCTGCAGCAGGTTTATGCAGGCGAAACCCGGCCCTGGCTGCAAGGCAGCCGCCTGACCAGCTGGGAACTGCTCAACGACGGCATCCCTGTCACGCTTGTTGCGGACAGTGCCGCCGGCCAACTTATGCAGCAAGGTAAGGTACAGGCCGTGATCGTCGGTGCCGACCGCATTACCGCCAATGGCGATACTGCCAACAAGATCGGCACCTACAATCTGGCCGTGCTGGCACGCCATCACGGCATTCCCTTTATCGTTGCGGCACCACTGTCTACCCTGGATGCAGAACTACCCGATGGCAGCCACATTGTTATCGAAGAGCGTGATGCCAGTGAAGTACGCAGCATTCAGGGCAAGACGCTGGCACCGGCCCACTGCCCGGTGTACAACCCGGCTTTTGATGTGACGCCCGCAGAGCTGATCACCGCCATCGTCACCGAACGGGGTGTGATCCGGGCCCCCTCCACCGATACACTGTTGGCACATCTTCGTGGATAAAAACATGATCGAGCGCCCCTACTCTACCGCCGTTTACCGTGATGCTGCCCACGCCCTGGCGACTATCGGCCAGCGCATCTATCAGCATGGCTGGTCGCCGGCCACCAGCAGCAACTACTCCGTGCGCCTGAATGCCAGCCATGCAGCGATTACCCGCTCCGGCAAGGACAAGGGGCTGCTGCAGGAAACTGATATCATGGCCGTGGACATGAACGGCCAGGCCGCTAGCGATGGCAAACCATCAGCAGAAACCCTGCTGCATACCCAGCTGTACCGTCGCCATGACACCGTGGGGGCCGTCCTGCATACCCACAGCCATGCCAGCACCGTGCTGACCATGCACTGGCCCGCCAACAGCATCACCCTGGAAGGCTACGAGCTGCTCAAGGCCCTGGAAGGCTTTACGACCCATGACAGCCGGCTGGTCATCCCGGTATTCGATAACACCCAGGATATTGCTGCCCTCGCCGACCAGGTGGATGCCGCCATGGCAGACGATGGTATTAGCCACGCCTACCTGATCCGCGGCCATGGCCTGTACACCTGGGCAAGCGATTTACCCACCTGCTATCGTCAGCTTGAAGCGCTGGAGACCCTGCTCGCCGTAGAGCTGGATCGCCGCCGTCTGCAAGGAGTGTGAACACCATGAGTGAACTGAAAATCTTTCATGACAACCAGCCCGATACCCTTGAGCAGCACCTGACTGACAAGGCATCCATGGCTAGCGCTCTGGCTGGGGCCGGTATTCGATATGAACAGTGGCAAGCCAAACAGGC
>NZ_DEXN01000029.1:4468-4912 GCF_002364155.1 Alcanivorax sp. UBA3183 | reverse complement strand
CTGTCCGATGCCCCTCAACAGGACGAAGTCATCGCCGCCTACAAGGCCGATATCGGCCGCCTGATTGATGAGGAAGGCTACCAGACCGTGGACGTGGTCAGCATGGTGCCGGATCACCCTGAAAAAGCGGCGTTTCGACAGAAATTTCTCGAAGAGCACCGCCACAGCGAAGACGAAGTGCGCTTCTTCGTGGAAGGCCAGGGCCTGTTCACCCTGCACATCGGCGACCGGGTCTACGAGGTGCTATGCACCAAGGGCGACCTGATTAGTGTACCTGCCAACACCCCGCACTGGTTCGACATGGGCCCCAACCCTCGCTTTGTCGCCATTCGCCTGTTCAATAACCCGGAAGGCTGGGTGGCTAATTTTACCGGTAGCGATATCGCCCAGCGCTTCAACCGCCTGGAAAACTGAAACCTGGCCCCTGTAGGAGCTTGCTTGCAA
>NZ_DEXN01000029.1:3526-4361 GCF_002364155.1 Alcanivorax sp. UBA3183 | reverse complement strand
GGAGCTTGCTTGCAAGCGAACCTCCGTGCGTGATCTGGCTGCCTGGTTCGGCTGCAAGCAACCTCCTACAACAGCCCACCCAACCCGCGAACCGAATCATGATCAAGGCTATCGTTACCGACATTGAAGGCACCACCAGCAGCATTTCCTTCGTCAAGGAAGTCCTGTTCCCTTATGCCGCCAGACAATTTCCGGCGTTTCTCGAAACGCACTGGGATCAACCACAGATACAGGCACAGGTGCGGGCGGCCGAGCAGGAAAGCGGTCGGACTCTGGAAAGCCCAGCCTCAGCCAATGCCCTCTTCCAGCAGTGGATCCGCGAGGACCGTAAAGCCACCCCGCTGAAATCCCTGCAGGGAATGATCTGGAAGGCCGGCTATCAAAATGGGGATTACACCGCTCACCTCTACCCGGATACCGCCGCTGCCCTGCAAGCCTGGAAGGAAAAGGGGTTCGACCTGTACGTGTACTCCTCCGGCTCTATCGCTGCCCAGAAACTGTTCTTCGGCTACAGCGATGCGGGGGATCTGACCGGTCTACTCTCCGGCTATTTCGACACCACCTCCGGCCATAAACAGGACGCTGGTAGCTACCGCACCATCCAGCAAGCGATCGATTTGCCGGCGGAGCAATTGCTGTTTCTGTCGGATGTGGAAGCGGAACTGGATGCGGCGGCTGACGCGGGATTCCAGACTATTCGCCTGGACCGGGAAGGCAGCCAGGGGGAAAGTCGGCACCGGGTAGTGACGTCATTCGACGAAATCGCCCTGTAGCGCCACCTACGGCCGCACAACGGGAAAACAGGAAATGCCGGGTGCACTGAGCCGAAGGCGAA
>NZ_DEXN01000029.1:2076-3459 GCF_002364155.1 Alcanivorax sp. UBA3183 | reverse complement strand
CACTGAGCCGAAGGCGAACTGCATCATTCAGGCACTGGGTCGGAGCAGTTTGCCTTCGGCTCAGTGCGTCCTACGAACAACCCCAGACAACAAATTTCTGGTTGCTGCCCAGCACCTCCACCTTGGTAAACAGCTTGCCCAACAGCTTGTGGTAGCCCAGGTGGCGGTTACCGATCACCCGCAGTTCCCCCCCAGCGTTCAGCGCCTGCTTCGCTTGTCGGAACAGGCGTCGCGCCACGTGATCACCGACCACATGCCCTTCATGAAACGGCGGGTTGAGAAGGATCAGATCAAAACGCGCATCGCACCCGGCCAGACCATCACCGAGATGAAATTCGCTGGTACTTTGCGGGTAATACCTGGCCACATTGTCACGGGCACTTTGCAGGGCCAGCCAGGATTCGTCGCAGAACACCAGATGACTGTCCGGGTGGGCCTGCAGCAGTGCCAGTCCGATCACGCCGTTGCCGCAGCCAAGGTCTGCCACCTTCGCCCCCGCCGTCAGACTGCCGGGAAGATGGGCCAGGAAAAACCGCGCCCCGATATCCAGCTGCTGCTGGGCAAACACCCCGGCGTGGACCGTCAACGGCCCCATGGGACCCTCCACCTGGGTGGGGTACGGGGCGATTGCGAGCCGCTCACCGGGCGCCGTCGCACTGAACAGGCGTGCCTTCTTCCAGCCTAGCTCCGCCCGGCCCTTGCCCAGGTACTGCTCCATCAAGGGCACCAGTTGACGAGGCAGGTGCTTGTCCATGCCCGCCAGCCAGACCGGTGTGCCGCCCGCCAGCTGCTCACTGAGCCACTGCAGCTGCCATTCCAGTAGCGCCAGAGATTTGGGCACCCGCATGACCACCTGATCAGGGGCTTGCGACAGGTTATCAAACGGCCACAGGGTGGCTCCCGGCTCCGGCAGCTCATTGAGTAGGCAGTTATGGGTCAGTGCCCGGCTGGCCATGTAAGAATCGCCACTGCTGACCACTGGCCCATGGCGGCCTGCTGCCAAAGCCAGTGCCCCCTGCTGATCGTTGACCACCAGCGTTACCGGACCGGCATGACGTTCCTTGAGAGTCTTCAACAGGTAAAGGTCGGCACTGTCCCAGGCCTGCAGAGGCTCATTCCGGCGACGGGGCCAGCGCTGCAGGGTCAATTCGCCCCAGGGGTGCTCAATTGTTGTCATACCATTCCTGCTTGCCGATCGATCAGAGCGCGCATTCTGCCTGCCCTGCTGGCTATTGGCCAGATTCTGCGCAAACAGCCGGGCGACACCTATTTAGGTATGGCATTTTGCAATTTCGCTGCTAGAATGCGCCAGCGAACTCGGAATATAGCTCAGCCTGGTAGAGCACTACGTTCGGGACGTAGGGGTCGCAGGTTCGAATCCTG
>NZ_DEXN01000029.1:0-1965 GCF_002364155.1 Alcanivorax sp. UBA3183 | reverse complement strand
AAGGCCGCTTTTGCGGCCTTTTTTGTGTCTTCTCAGTCTGCCAATCGCGGGTTCAGCGTGTAGCTCACCGTGATACTGGCTTTGGCAAGTACATGCCCTTCCATGGCCGCAACAATGGCCGCACCACTGAAATCATCCTTGACCGGCAATGTGCTCACGTCCAGTGCGTAAACGGTAAAGACATAACGATGCACAATGCTGTCGTTCCAGGGCGGACAGGGGCCGTCATAACCGAAGTAACTCCCTTCCATATCCCCGTCGCCGGCAAACCAGCTGGTGTAATCGTTAAGACCATGCCGCATACCCTGTGGTGCTGAAGGCCCGGATTTGCCCCGTGGGGTTATCCCCTGGCAATGACTGCCTTCCATCAGCTCGCTCTGGTCAGCGGGAATGTCGAACAGGGTCCAGTGATAGAAATCCACCCGCGGCAAGTCTGCAGGGACTTCGCGGTCTTCCTGATTCACATCATCGCCCGCACTGGGCACATCCGGATCATGACAGACCACCGCGAAAGAGCGGGTCCCGGCCGGCTCGCCTTTCCAGGCCAGATGAGGATTGATGTTGCTGGACAATGCCACATGGTTATCCGGGTCAATCACTGCGAAAGCGAACTTCTCAGCGATGGGAGCCTGATTGGTGAGGCTGTTACTGAGTAGCTCCATGGTACGACTCCTTTAATCAGTGTTTGCACATCCCCCAACCTTGCAGTTGCAGGCGATAAATTCAACCTGCCATCGGCATTTCGGTTCAAACCATGCCGGTCAGCGGGTGCTGGGATAATGGCCGATAGGTGGGGACCTCGCCCTGTATCATTTCACTCTGGTACAGACAGAGTTGATCTACCGACAACAGCCAGTGCCCCGTTTGCGGTACCAATGCCAGCCCCGGCTTTGCCAGGGTAATGTGCGGTCGAAAGGCTCGCTGTTCACGCTCTACGCCCTGGCGACTGAGGCATTCCCACAGGGCTTCGTGCAAGGTATTGAGAGGACCGGAAACGGTCGTGGTCAGCGCCAGAAAAGGCCCCTGCTCCGCCGGAAAGGCTTCGCAGCAATCAAAGTCCAGTTCAAACGCCGGAAAGCGGCCAGCCAGCGACTGCAATTCTCCGGATAATCGGGCCACCCCCGCCGGGGTACATTGCCCCAGAAAGGCCAGCGTCAGATGCAGGTTGGGTCGAGGAGTGGCCCGCGGCAACCCCAGGGAAAGCTCCTTGCACTCCCGGGCCAGAGACCCGGTGACCGGTACGCCGACAAAACAGCGCATGAAAAAACCTCCTTTCTATCAACCAAGCCAGCCGAGCGGCATGGCTTCAAAGCGGTCACGGCGGTAGAATTGCGCCCCGTTATGGCTATCGGCGAACGACAGCCAATCTCGAGGTATCACTATGTCCGGTAAAGTCGGTTTCATCAGCCTGGGTTGCCCCAAGGCCCTGGTGGACTCTGAGCGTATTCTGACCCAGCTTCGCACGGAAGGCTACGAAGTCACATCCAGTTACGACGATGCGGACGTAGTAGTCGTCAACACCTGTGGCTTTATCGACGATGCCAAGGCCGAATCCCTGGATACCATTGGCGAAGCACTCAGCGAAAACGGCAAGGTGATTGTGACCGGCTGCATGGGCGTGGAAGAAGACACCATTCGCAAGGTACATCCCTCGGTCCTGTCCGTCACTGGCCCGCAGCAATACGAACAGGTGGTTAACGCCGTTCACCAGGTGGTGCCACCGAGCCAGAACCATGACCCTTTTCTCGATCTGGTTCCACCTCAGGGCATTAAACTGACTCCCCGTCATTACGCCTACCTGAAGATTTCCGAAGGCTGCAATCACAAATGCAGTTTCTGCATCATCCCCAGCATGCGCGGCAAACTGGATTCACGCCCGATTGGCGATGTGATGGATGAAGCGGAGCGCCTGGTGAAATCCGGTGTGCAGGAACTGTTGGTGATCAGCCAGGACACCAGCGCCTA
>NZ_DEXN01000030.1:0-10993 GCF_002364155.1 Alcanivorax sp. UBA3183 | reverse complement strand
CGATGCAACGTCAGCACCTTGTTATCAAACCGCCCGAACATGCGCTTGATCTGATGATAGCGGCCTTCGCACAGCCACACGTCCGCCTCGCAGGCACTGCGAATGGTCAGCTCCGCCGGGCGGGTCACAATGCCCTCATACTCAAACCACATACCCTCGGAAAATGCGGCAACGTATTCCTCGGTTAACGGCTTTTCCACCGTCACCCGATAATGCTTGCGCACCTGATTCTCCGGCTGACTCAACTGCCGGGACCAGTCGCCATCATTGGTCAGCAGCACCAGACCGGTGGAATTGAAATCCAGTCGCCCGGCCAGGTGTAGCCCCTCACGCTGATCCTCAGGCAACAGATCCAGCACCGTGTGGTGATGATCATCACAGGTAGCGCTAACCACCGCAGGGGGTTTGTTGATCATGAGATAACGAGCCCGGGTTGCCTGCAGAATCTCACCATCGCAAACCACCACATCAAACGGGCCAATCCGTCGCTGCCGGTCACGCTCCACCTCGTCATTCACCTGCACGCGCCCGGCAGCCAGCAACAGCCGCAGATTGCTACGGCTGATTTGCAGGCGGTTGCTGAGAAAACGGTCCAGGCGGTGGTATCGGGAAGTCATGGCGCGATCATAGAGCGCCGCTCAGAGATTACAATCTCCGACCAGCAGGCGTTGAAAGCCACATTGGCAGGCTACTAGAAGGTCTTGCCATCATGTTTCAGCCAGCCATCCACGTGGCGGCCTTGCGGATCATGATGGGTCCAGTGGACCACCCCTCCCCGCTCGTTCCACTCGTACTCGCCGTAAAAGCTGACGCTCTCGCCGTCACGCAAGTCCGGGATGCGTGGCGCCAGGTCGATGTTGTGAGCGATCAGAATGGTTTGCCCAGAGGCGAGCTCAAGAATGAATTTCTGGTGGCGGCTGCCTTCGTTATCGTCCGGCAGCACCTTGACCACCCGACCGACACCTTCTACCTGAACATCACTTTGCCGGTTTTCGTAGGCCGCCTGAATAAGGTTATCACCGGCAAACGAGGCCGTGTCCGTCTGGGGGGCCTGAGCTGGAGCCTGGCTGACTGTGCTGTCATTTCGCAGGTTATCCAGCCCATACAGTGCCAGCACTGTCACGGCAGCAGCGATAACCGGGACCATTTTTTTCATCGACTTATCTCTGACCTGTTTATTCCCCCCTTTTTTACCACAAGACATCCGCAATGCCAGACACCCTATACACAAAAAAGGGGCAGCCCTGGCTGCCCCTCCCTTTTACCCATTCACTCAAGACACCGTCAGGCTTCCACGGTTGCCTCAGCATTCGCACACACAAAGTCATAATCCGTAGAGCGCACGTTGCGGGTTTCCAGCCAGTAGCGCCAGGTGGAGCCGGGCCACAGGGCGAAGTTCTTGCCGTCGTCCTGTTGGTACCAGCTGGTGCAACCGGAGGTCCAGGTGGTGCCCTGCAGGCGACGCTGCACGTTGGCATTAAACGCTTCCTGGGCTTTCGGTTTCACATCCAGATAATCCGCGCCTTCCTCACGCAGCAGCGCCATGCATTGCAGGATGTATTTCACCTGACACTCGATCATGAACAGAATCGAATTATGGCCCAGGCCCGTGTTCGGCCCCACCAGCATGTACAGGTTCGGGTAGCCGCTGACAGTAACGCCGTAATGCGATTCCGCGGACTTGGCCCAGTCCTTATGCAGATCATGGCCCGGCAAACCGGTGAGCGGAAAGTCTTTCATATAGATTCGCGGATCCACCACAAAGCCGGTGCCAAGAATAATGCAATCCGCTTCATGCTCTACCCCATCTTCGGTGACCACGCAGTTGGCTTTCACCTCGCGGATACCGGCGGTAACCAGCTCTACATTGTCGCGGTTGAACATGGGAAACCACTTGTTGGAAATCAGCACCCGCTTGCAGCCGAAGGTGTAATCCGGCGTCAGCTTTTTCGCCAGCGCCTTGTCTTTCACTTGCAGGCGGATGAACTGCTTGCACAGGGTACCCAGCAGTTGGGCCGCCTTCGGGCTGGAGGCCGGTGCCACCCGGGATTCGTTGCTCCAGTAGAGCCGCGCCCGATGCAGTTTGCGTAGCGCCGGGAAGCGTTTGAACAGGCGCTGCTGGATTCCCCAATAGCCACGCTCATCCCGGGGAATCACCCAGGCCGCGCTGCGCTGGAATACAGACAACTTCTTCACCTTGGGGGCAATTTCCGGGCAGTACTGAATCGCGCTGCCACCGGTGCCGATGGACACCACCTTCTTGCCCACCAGGTCGTAGCCGTGGTCCCACTCTGCCGAGTGCATCACCTTGCCCTTGAAGCGCTTGAACCCCTTGATGTTGGGCACATTCGGCACGTGCAGCGGGCCGGAGGCCAGCACAAAGTGGCGGCAATCGATGGTCATGCCTGCAGCGGTGCGCACGGTCCAGCGGCCGGTGGTTTCATCAAAATGGGCTTCGTTCACTTCCTGGTTGAACTGGATAAAGGGCCGCAGCTGATACTGCTCCACGGTGTCGAGAATGTAGTTCTCGATTTCGTCCCGGGGCGCATAGCGCTTGCTCCAGTCCGCCTTGCCGGCGAATGAAAAGGAATACAGGTGCGACTGCACATCGCAGGCCGCTCCCGGATAACCGTTGAAGTACCAGGCACCGCCCACTTCCGCCGCCTTTTCCAGGATCACTAAATCCTCGTTACCCGCTTCACGCAGTTTGATTGCCATACACAGCCCGCCGAAACCGGCGCCCACGATGGCCACATCCACGGAAATCGTCTTTGCTGAAATCTTCGCTTTACTGGTCATGTCACTGCCCTCCTCAGGCGGCTTGCAGCCGGTTCACGTCAAAGGCCGCCACTTCGTCCATCAGCGCCTCGGCCTGGTCCAGAAATTCCCGGTTGTCATGCATCCAGGGGTGAAAGCCGGGGCGGAAGAAATCGAACCAGTCCGGCAGCGCCCGGCGCAGTACCCCCGGTCGACCTACCGTCAGGTTTGCCACCTTCCACCAGCCTTTCAGGTTCAGCAGACCGCCGGACTTCGCCACCATGACCGTGTAGAACGGCAGGTACAGGCTCCAGAACAGGGCATTGGCCAACAGAAACGCGCCCACACGCAAGCCATAGGCCTTGATACCCTTGCCCACCACCTGCTCGAAGGCATCGAAGCACACCGCCTTGTGTTCGGTTTCCTCAATGGCATGCCAGCGCCAGATCGCCGAATAATGCGGGTCCACCCCCTCCATCAGTTCGGTATTGCGAAGCAGCATGTCCCCCAGCACAGCGGTGAGATGTTCCAGCGCCACCGTGCCTGCCAACTGCACCGAACGCGGCGCCTTCTTCATCAGAGCCAGCAACCGCACCACCACCGCATCCAGGGCCTCGATAGGCATCCCTTCCGCCTGCAATGCCTCGTTGTATTCTTCGTGCTCGCGAGTATGGAAACCCTCCTGACCGATAAAGGCCGAGACCTGTTCCTTCAACTGCGGGTCGGTGATTTCCTGGCGGTAGTTGCGCACGCTCTGAATAAAGAAGCGCTCCCCCGCCGGGAAGAAAATCGACAGGGTGTTATAGAACTGGGTGATATGCAGCCCGCCCGGATTCCAGCTCAATGCCTTGCCGGCGGGCAGCCCGAATTTGAGATTCCGGCGTACCGGATCAACCTGAATTGTCATTGTCATGCCCCTTGAACAGATCGGATTGATCGGATGCTAGGGCCATGAGGATGACAGGCTCAATGGTTACATTGAGCAATGTTATGGTTTGTTGATATGGGTCAAATCAGGCGGGAAAAAGAATACATACATACCAATATCGTTTACCAAAAGAGAGCAATGAGCAGGCTCAGCACGACTGAATTCCAGGGCAAGCCTTCTGGCGCTAACCGCATACGTCAGCCAGATAAGACCATATACCCGCAGCGGATTGACCATTAGCTCCCAGGCTGTGAAGGTCGAAGCCACACCAAACCCCAGGAAAACCACACGATGCGTTTGATCGGATTACTGCTGGCCCTGCTGGCTGTGGGCTGGCTGGTCATGACCCAGCTGCAAAGCACCCCAACACCGAGCCTGTCCGCCGAAGACAGCGCCGGCACAGCCGTGCAGGCGCCCCGTAATGCCGAAGAGCTGAAGGCCTTCGAAGACCATGTGAATCGTATGTCGGATCAGCAGAACGCCAAGACCCGGGAAGCGCTGGAGCAGATCCAGTAGACCCCGCATTACGGTTTAAAAAACAAGCCGGTGATCCGGATGGCGCTTCATCATGTAGGAGCGCCGCTCTCTGTGCTCTGCGAGTATGAGGCGCGAACCGACGAGCCCTCCGGCAACGTCTGCATCCAATCAGGCGCTGGACCGCTGCGACAGAAACACCCAGCCAAAGAACAACATAAAGGCCAGATCGTTAAGCCCATAGATGCTGTAAAAAATTCCGGCAAACAGATCCTGCTCATACACCGCGCCAAGGCTATGGTTCGCCATCCACAGCCCCCACACCACCACGTACACCAGCTTTTCCACGGCAAAGGCCGCCGCCAGCCAGCGGATATTGCCCTGAATAAACGCCGCCCCCAGATAGGCCAACCCCCACACCACAATCATCAGCAGCCCGAAGTTGGACATGACCACCGGATCGGCCTGATTGATGGCGTCATTGGTGAAGGCACGGGAAAAAAGCAGCACGCCGCCGATATTCATCAAGGCGGCGGCGATAAAACCGTTTTTGATCAGGGTGGGGTTCATTGTCTCTCCAAAAGGTTTCAGGATTATTTTGATTTCATTCGGTCTGCCAGGGAACGACAAGATCACCATTTCTACGCTGGCCCGGAAGCCTGCTGTAGGAACGTAGCGTAGCGCAGTAACGCACGTAGTGCGGCCCGGAGGGTGAGCGAAGCGAATACGCCGCTTGAGGCGCGAACAGCCTAGCCATCAACGCTCTCCGGGTTCGGGAAAGACCTGCCCCCAAATGACCTGGTAATGGGCCTCGACGGAGCGCAGCGAAGTTGGCATCCCGTTGACCACCTTGCTAAGAGGTAAACCTGCTCCAGCCTGAGACGGAGCCAAGATCAACCTCTAGCTCTATGATTTCACCTCGGCCCTTAAAATTCTTCTTGTAGACAAAGGTTTTTTCTTCGAAATGAAAATCACGACAAAAGCCTCTTTCAGCCGGCTTCAAGGCCGTACAGCGGTGGGCTTCCAAGTCGAAAATTGCAGCTCGAGTAATCGGACCACTCACGTAATCCGTCGTTAGCCATTCTTCGACCGCCAAGAATCTCGAATCAGGAGACCATTTCAGTTCCTCGCCAAATATTCGATTGATCTGTGCAATGCCATCAATCTTTAGTTCGCAATACACTGGTCCGAATCGGATCTCGCCAACCGTAATCAATACAGCATCATGGCGACCATCTGGCGACTTCAAGGTCTCAACCCCCTACTCTTAATAGGTATTAGTAATCCCGCTCGAATATCTAATGAACGCGCCGGCTTCAAGGTCCTGGGGTCACATGAGCAAGGTCCTGGGGTCAGGCCTCCCATTTCCCAGACTGTAGGTGGGAATTTGGAGACCTGACCCCATTGTTTTGTTACATATCTTCATCCCATATATAAGAAATTCTTTCTAAGTAAAGGTTTCTTTCAGCATACGCATCCATTATGCAGCGCTCGCCAACCATTCCAGCTATCATTCCTCCTGCATTAGAGGGAGAAATAGTTTCTACATTGCAATCTATTTCGATGAGTTCGAGCCACACCCTCTCAGCAATCTCAAACTGCTCTAGCGCAGACTGAGCACTCACGCCCCAGCCAAAATCACGGCCCTCATCAATATGCTTCTGCAGAATTTTTCTAAACTTTTCCGAGAGAATGTCATACTCTAGCTTAGGCTTATACATCTCTTGCCGTGCACAGATCATCGCATCATCGTTCCAGACGCCGGGATCAAGGCTATCACAGTCGACAACTCTATCAGCTGAAGAGATCGCTACCATTACCAAAGCAATGATTAAGACCAAGTATCTCATGTTACCCCGAGCTTAATATGTAACGCCGCCAGCACGCGCGGCTTTGTAGTGGAGGCGTAGCCGCAACGGAAAAGCCGTCGCAGTGCCTGCGATTGTTATGCAATTTACTCGGCGTCAACTTCACTTTGCACACGCGCATTTAACTCAATGAAGTCTTTTACGAGTTTGTCGCATTGCGGTTTAGCAGCCCCACATCTAACGCTTGTTTCCATATAGAGCGCACCGCCTTTCTCAACCACCTCTCTCTTTACATACGAGGGGTAGGCAGGATGCCCTTTCGGGGGAAAGCTCCATATCGTCCTCAGCTTTTCGGAGGATGCGACTATCCAGTCTTTTTCTTCTCTGATCTGTGTCTCGCCATCAGATCTCAGCTTCGATAGGAGTTCATCCGGGGCCAGGCCGTCGTTGTTCTTACCTTTATATCCCAGTCCATCATCTGCCTGGAGAACTGGTGACAGAACTAGCCCAAGCACTAGGCCAGCGATACAACTAAGTTTCACATATCACCTCGACTGATTGCATAACAGGTATTAGTAAGCCCGCTCGAATATCCACGCGCCGCCTTCCTATTACATTTATCCAATTTATATACCGACCGATAAAAGCAGAAATCTCAACGGGTTACAACGGAGCCATTTCCGGGCGGCAGTGATATGAGGAAGCGGTATTTCCTGGTAGGCGCTGGGAGTCAGTTTTCCAAGTGTTTGAGCACAGCTGAGTAACGAGAGTACGGTTTTATAGCGGGGGTGTTCGCGGCTCAAGCGCCGCTCCTACGGTACATGTAGGGCAGAAGGCAGGCAGGGCCGGACGGCCCTGCCCTGGCAGGATTCAGCCTTTATTCTTCCAATCCAGGCTATACAGATCATGGCGACGGTCGCGCAGGTTGGTCACCGACCCTTCCCGGTGCAGCAACTTCAGCTTTTCCAGGTCCACATCTGCAAACATCAGCATTTCGGTATTGGGCACCGATTCGCTGATGATGGCATCGTGGGGGAAGTAGAAGTCGCTGGGGGAAAACACCGAGGACTGGGCGTACTGGATATCCACGGCATCCACCCGTGGCAGGTTGCCCACGGAGCCGGCGATGGCCACGTAGCATTCGTTTTCGATGGCGCGGGCCTGGGCGCAGTGGCGCACGCGCAGGTAGCCGTTTTTGGTGTCGGTCCAGAACGGGACGAAGAGGATATCCATCTTTTCGTCCGCCAGGACGCGGCCCAGTTCGGGGAATTCCACGTCGTAGCAGATCAGGATGCCCACGCGGCCGGCATCGGTATCAAACACCTGCAGCTTGTTGCCACCCTGGATGACCCAGTCGCGGCGTTCGTGGGGGGTGATATGGATCTTGTACTGGGCTTCCACGGAACCGTCGCGGCGCATCAAGTAGGCCACGTTGTAGACTTTTTCGTCTTCGATGACGGGCATGGAGCCGCCCACGATGTTGATGTTGTAGCTCACTGCCATGTCGGCCAGGGCGTCGCGCACTTCATCGGTGAAGCTGGCCAGGAAGCGCACCGCTTCCACGGAGTTCAGTTCCGGGCGCAGGCCCATCAGTGGGGCGCTGAAGAATTCCGGCAGCACGGCAAAATCGGCGCGATAGTCCGATAGCGCATCAATGAAGAATTCCACCTGGTTGAGCAGATCCTGCACGTCGCGGGCGGCACGCATGCGCCGCTGGACGACGCCCACGCGCACCACGGTGCGGCGCGGCCATTCGGCGTCGTCGTCCTCCGGTTCGTAGAGGATGTTGTCCCACTCCAGCAGGGTGGCGTAGCCGTGGGAGTCTTCATCCTCCGGTAGGTAGGCCTTCATGAGACGTTTCACGTCGAAGCCGTTGGAGAGCTGGAACGACAGGATGGGATCGTAGATGGCGCGGGCTTCCACCTGCTCGATGTATTCGGTGACCTCCATCTGATCGGAATAGTTGGTGTAGCCGGGCAGCCGGCCCCCGGCCAGGATGGCGCGCAGGTTTTCCTCGCGGCACAGTTCCTTGCGAGCTTCGTAGAGGCGGCGGCCCAGGCGGTAGCCCCGGTATTCCTTGTCCACGAACACATCCAGGCCGTAAAGCGCATCGCCCTTTTTGTCGTGGGACTGCACCTTGTCGTCGGTGATCAGATCTTCGTAGCGATGCGGGTTGGAGAAGCGGTCGTATTTCACCTTGATGGTCAGCGCGGTGGCCACCAGCTCGCCGTTGTCCTCGATCACCAGTTGCCCGTCCGGGAAAATGCGGATCAGGGTCCTGATGGTGTCTTCCGGCCAGGCGCCGCCAATGTCGTGGTAGACCTGGTTCATGAGAAGCGCCAGCGCGGGGTAATCGTCCTCGGTGAGGGTGCGCAGACGCAGGCGAGTGGTTTCTTCTGCCATAACAGAACAGCTCCTTCAGAAGCCGGCTCCGGGATCACCGGTGCCGGGCAAATTATGCATTAAGCGGCGGAAAGGGAATCAGCCAGCTCATGTCCCGATTCTGCAACGCATGCATGCCGCTGGGATAGAGCGCCACGCCATCGGGGCGAATAAAAATCACGCCGCCGCCGTTGAGACCGACATAGCCGGATTGATGCTCGTTCACAAAGCCGCAGTCATCCTGCCAGTCCGGTTGCAGGGAGGGTGGAATGGTTTCATAGCCGATGACACCATTGGCCAGGGGGTCGTCGATGGCCACGCGGTCGCGATACAGGCCCACGGCATCCTCCCCCACCAGCAATACCATGCCCTGGTGAAAATGCAGCAGTGTGACATTGCCGCGCCGGGGCAACGGGAGGTTTTCCTGTAGGTCGATAATGGTATCCATGAAACAAATAATCCTGACTAATCGGACGGATAAATGGCTGAAAACATTGTAATACTTACCGGCGCGGGAATCTCGGCGGAATCTGGTATCAAGACATTCCGCGCCGCCGACGGGCTGTGGGAGAACCACCGGGTGGAAGATGTGGCCACGCCGGAGGCGTTTCTGCGCGATGCCACCCTGGTGCAGAACTTCTACAACAAACGCCGTGAACAGCTGCTCAGCGCGGCCATCAAGCCCAATGCGGCGCATCAGGCGCTGGCGAAGCTGGAACAGGCGTTTCCCGCCGGCCAGGTGCTGCTGGTGACCCAGAACATCGACAACCTGCACGAACGGGCCGGCAGTGGCAACCTGATTCACATGCACGGCGAGCTACTCAAGGGGCGCTGCCAGGCCAGCGGCGGCCTGGTGGAGGTGACCGGCGAGCTGACCCCGGCCCTGCCCTGCCCGCTCTGCGGCGCCAAGGGCTGCCTGCGGCCCCATGTGGTGTGGTTCGGGGAAATGCCCCTGGAGATGGAGCGGATCTACCAGGCCCTGGCCCGCTGCGACCGCTTTATCAGCATCGGCACCAGCGGCAATGTATACCCGGCGGCAGGCTTCGTGGAAGAAGCCAACCGCCACGGAGCACATACGGTGGAGCTGAATCTGGAGCCCTCCCAGCGGCTCACCGCCTTTGCCGAGCACAAACATGGGCTGGCGACGGAGCTGGTGCCGGCGTATGTGGAGGCGTTGATCACCAGCCTGTGACTCTAAAAAGGCCGTTGGAGCCTTGCTCGCAAGGCGAATGTCTGGAAATGCCCCACCCCCTTCGCCTTGCGAGCAAGGCTCCAACAGGTTTGGGGGTGGCAGGAGGCTCCGAAAGCGCCCGGCCCCATATTTCTATAACCCGCTGTTTCCGCTAGACTGCTTCACCTCTACAAAAGGAGTGTCAGCCAGAGCCGCCCGCCATAGAACGGGGCCCGGGGCCTCCAGCAACGACAGGTAGTAAAGACCATCATGACCGATAAACAGGTAGACGATCTCAATATCGCTTCACAGGAAGTGTTGATCACCCCCAATGCGCTGAAGGCAGAGCTGCCGCTTTCCGACAATGCTCGCCAGACCGTGATTGAGGGCCGTGAGACGATCCGTAATATCCTCGACCGCAAGGACCACCGTCTGTTCGTGGTGATTGGCCCCTGCTCTATCCATGACACCAAGGCGGCCATGGAGTACGCGCAAAAGCTGAAGGCGCTGGCCGAGGAAGTGAAGGACACCATCTACCTGGTGCTGCGCGTCTATTTTGAAAAGCCCCGTACTACCGTGGGCTGGAAGGGGCTGATCAATGACCCCTACATGAACGATTCCTTCAAGGTGCAGGACGGCCTGCACATTGCCCGCAAGCTGCTGCTGGATGTGGCCGAGCTGGGTCTGCCTACTGCTACCGAGGCGCTGGACCCGACGACGCCGCAGTACGTGCAGGATCTGATTGCCTGGAACGCCATCGGCGCGCGCACCACCGAAAGCCAGACTCACCGGGAAATGTCATCCGGTCTGTCCAGCCCGGTGGGCTTCAAGAACGGCACCGACGGCAGCCTGGATGTGGCGGTGAATGCCATGCTCAGCGTGAAGCACCCGCACCGTTTCCTGGGCATCGACCCGGAAGGCCGGGTGGCGCTGACCACCACCAAGGGCAACCAGTACGGCCACGTGGTACTGCGTGGCGGCGGTGGCAAGCCGAACTACGATTCCGTTTCTGTGGCGCTGGCCGAGCAAGCGCTGGAGAAAGCCGGTGTGTCCACCAACATCATGGTGGATTGCTCCCATTCCAATTCCAACAAGGACCCAAGCCTGCAGCCGCTGGTAATGGAGAACATTTCCAACCAGATTCTGGAAGGCAACCAATCCATTGTTGGCTTGATGGTGGAATCGCATCTGAAGTTCGGTAACCAGAAGCTCCCGGCGAATCTGGACGATCTGGAATACGGCGTGTCGATTACCGATGGCTGCATCGCCTGGGACACCACCGAGAAAGCCATTCGCGACATGGCCGACAAGCTGCGCGACGTATTGCCCAAGCGCAACGACTGATCGCTGACTGATACGAAAAAGCCGCCTTAATGGCGGCTTTTTTGTGTCCGGGTTTTGATCCTCTGTAGGAGCCAGCCTGCTGGCGATCAGCTGGTGTTGCGCATCAATCGCCAGCAGGCTGGCTCCTAC
>NZ_DEXN01000001.1:0-2546 GCF_002364155.1 Alcanivorax sp. UBA3183 | reverse complement strand
CTCAAGCGCCGCTCCTACAGCACAGGGCCGCAAGGCAGGAGGTTCCCATGGAACGCACAATTCTCAACACCATTCGCGCACTGGATACATCCGATGGTGCCGGCGTTCGCCTGAAGCGAGCACTGGGTTACAACCCTATGGTGCGCCTGGATCCTTTCCTGATGCTGGACGCGTTCTCTTCCGATAATCCGGACGACTACATTGCCGGCTTCCCCCCGCACCCGCACCGCGGCTTTGAAACGGTGACCTACCTGATGGAAGGCCACATGAAGCATCGTGATCATCTGTGTAACGAAGGGGATTTGCAGCAGGGCGGTGTGCAGTGGATGACCGCAGGGCGCGGCATTATTCACGAGGAAATGCCGCAACAGCAGGATGGTTTGCTGCGTGGCTTCCAGTTGTGGATCAACCTGCCGGCGGCAGAAAAAATGAAAGCGGCCGGCTACCGGGATATTACTGATACAGAAATCCCACGACTGGATTTGCCTAAGGGCGGTCAGATCAAAGCCATTGCCGGTGAAGTCACCATCGGCAATCAGGTGATCAGTGCACCGGTAAAAGGTGGCAGTACCGATCCGCTTTATTTGGACGTGAAATTGCGCGCCGATGAAACGGTGACGGTGCCACTAACACAGGGCTATAACGCTTTCCTGTACCTGTTCGAAGGTCAGGTCAGCATTGCCGGCGAGGCGGTAAAGAGCGACCACCTGGCCACCTTCACTGACGGTGATAAGGTCTCTCTGGTGGCCGGTGATCACGGTGCCAGGCTGTTGCTGCTGGCAGGCAAGCCCATTGGCGAGCCCATTGCCCAGTACGGCCCCTTCGTGATGAACACCCAGGACGAGATCAACCAGGCCCTGAGTGACTATCGCGATGGCACTCTGACCGCCGAGCCGTCATCCCTGTAGCGGCTCCGCTCAACCCCACCCTGCCCCGGCACTTGCCGGGGCTTTTTTTTGAGAAGATGTTGGCCGCTAGCGTGAAGCGATCACCCAGACCGCATGCACGATACCCGGAATATAACCGAGAATGGTCAGCACGATATTGATCCAGAAATGCTTGCCAATTCCTTCCTGGAGAAACACCCCCAGTGGTGGAAGCAGGATGGCGATGAGAATGCGTAACAGATCCATGCGGTTCTCCTTGAGTCCGAAAATCTCACTGTAATTTTTTTATGCCATAGCGTCTGTTAAAAAAACACAAATTGCGGCACAGATTGCATTGCTGACACCGTGATTTTCCGGGAAGCTGGGCGTTGCGAGATATCAGGGAAAGGAGAGACGGCATGAAGGTTTTGGCTATAGCAGGCAGTTTGCGAGAGAAATCCTACAACCGCGGCCTGGTTCGCGCCGCCCGGGCGTTGGCGCCGTCGGGAATGGAAATCATTGAAGCGGACATCAGTGATATCCCGCTCTATAACGGTGATGACGATGGCGACAACCGCCCTGCTCCCGTGACTGCCCTGGCAGAACAGGTAAAAGCGGCGGATGCTTTCTTGTTTGCCACCCCGGAATACAACTATTCCATCCCCGGTGTACTGAAAAATGCCATCGACTGGTTATCCCGGGTCCCGGGTGGCATCTTCGCCGGCAAGGCCGCCGCCATCATGGGCGCCTCCATGGGCGGCATGGGCTCCAGCCGCAGCCAGTATCACCTGCGTCAGGTCTTGGTATTTCTGGATGTGCACCCGCTCAACAAACCGGAAGTGTTCGTCTCCGCCGCCCATGAGAAGTGCGATGACAATGGTGACCTTCAGGACGAAGCAACGAAGGAAATGATCGGCAAACAACTGGCTGCCTTGCAGGCCTGGGCCGACACCCTGAAGTAAACGGTGCAGTTCGCCATAGGCGTAGGGTGCCATTGAGCCTAAGGCGAACTGCACCATATAGGCCTTGCAGAGAAAAATCAGAGCTGCTCTTCGCGGCGAATCCACTTGGTCACTTCCGGCGCCTGATAATCTGCGAAGCTGTCCAGAAGGCTTGCCGGTGTGTCGTGAACCTGTAGCAGGTCTCTGTGCTCCTGGCGCAGAAAACCCTGGCTTACCGCGTGGTCGAGAAAGGTGATCAGGTGGTTGTAATAGCCGTTCACGTTTAACAGGGCGCAGGGTTTGTGGTGAAAGCCCAGTTGCGCCCAGGTAAGAATTTCAAAAATTTCCTCCAGCGTACCCATGCCGCCGGGCAAGGCGATAAAGCCGTCAGAACAATCAGCCATGGCAGCCTTGCGCTCGTGCATGGAACCCACCACACGCAATTCGGTGAGGTGATCGTTGCCGATCTCCTTGCGCATTAATGCATCAGGAATAATGCCGATCACTTCACCGCCCTGCTGCATGACCGCATTGGCGATGGCTCCCATGACGCCCACGCTGGCCCCGCCATAGACAAGGCCAAGGTTGCGGGCAACCAATTCTTTGGCGAGACCCTCAGCGGCTTGAATATAGTCGTTTCCCTCACCGGGGCTGGAGCCGCAATAGACGCAGATTTTTTTCATGGCATCGCCGTTTGTTCGTTGTGGCTAGAGGCAGCTGTAGGAGCGCCGCTTGAGGC
>NZ_DEXN01000028.1:6562-8235 GCF_002364155.1 Alcanivorax sp. UBA3183 | reverse complement strand
GCGCCGCCAGCGAGGCTCCTACGAGAAAAGCTGGCGGATTTGTTCGGCGCTGGTGGGCCGTACTACCCGGTCTATTTCCTTGCCATCATGGATCAGGATCAGCGTAGGCCACAGTTTGATCCGGTAGCTGCGACCCAGAGGGCGGCCAGGGCCATCGGCAATTTTTTCGTGGTGCAGCTCGGTCATCGGTGACAGCACCGTTTCGATGTCTTTCTGAGCGGCGATGCAATAGCCGCACCAGTTGGCGCCGAATTCCAGTACCCAGGTGCCCGGCCGTTGTTCAACCTCCTCGCGATTGAGGGTTTCTTCTTCATAACTCTTCACATAATTCATTTCATATCCGCTCGATCAGACATTCCACAAAAGCCCGCATCTTGGTCGGAGCCTCGCGCCCCGGCGGGTAGACCGCATACTTGCCCTGCAGGTCGCCGACCAGTCTGACAGAACTCTCTGTTGATCGCCTCGCTCCAGCGCTTCGGCGGCAATGGAATCCGCCATCACAGAGATCCTCGCCTGGCGATTGTCGGCCGCGCCGGAGCTCTGCGGGTGGCGGCAGATACGCTTTTGATCGACACTCCCGCCAGTGCTGATCGGGCAATGACGACCTGCTGGTGGACGACTAGAGCAACAGCCGTTCCGTACAGGGTTGGTTAGGCCGTAGCACTGCTGGGTGAAGAGGATCACCCGCAACACGAACGTGAGCGCTTCACTCTGGCCTACTGAAAACCGGAGCAGTGACTACCGCCGCTCCCCTTTTGGGTTTCTTTTATGGTTAGATGCGGGAAACGGCAGATAACGGATAGCCCTGTGACTGAACAACCGGTAATCACCGAAACCCGCGACGACCTTTTCATTATCACCCTGAACCGCCCCGACAAGCGTAACGCGGTGGATCGCCCCACCGCGGATGCGTTACGTACCGCTTTCGACGCCTTTGAGCAGAACACCGATCTCAAGGTGGCCATCCTCACCGGCGCTGGCGGCAACTTCTGCGCCGGCGCCGATCTGTCCGCCTTGTCTGATCCGCAACGACGCAATGAGATTGACGAGGCCGGCAGCGGCCCCGGGCCCATGGGCCCTACCCGTATGCTGCTGAGCAAACCGGTGATTGCAGCCGTAAGCGGCTTTGCGGTGGCAGGCGGACTGGAATTGGCATTGCTGTGTGACTTGAGAGTGGCAGAAACGTCGGCCACGTTCGGTGTGTTCTGCCGGCGCTGGGGCGTGCCACTGATCGATGGTGGTACCGTGCGTCTGCCTCGCCTGATTGGCCACAGCCGGGCCATGGATATGATTCTGACCGGCAGGCCGGTGGCGGCCGATGAAGCCCTGCAGATCGGCCTGGCCAACCGGGTGGTGGCCTACGGCACAGCACTGGATGAAGCCATCACCCTGGCCCGGCAAATCGCCGCCTTCCCGCAACGCTGCCTGCAGGCCGACCGGCTTTCAGCCTATCGACAATGGGACCTGGCGCAGGAGGAAGCCCTGCGCCAGGAAGGCGCCGGCGGCTACCCGGTGGTATTCGAAGAAGCGATTGGTGGCGCCGAACGTTTCCGGCAAGGCGCCGGACGGCATGGGAAATTTGAAGAGTGAGTTTTGTGGAATGACCAGCCTGGCAGTGAAATACTAGCAGCCGATCCGGTTTCTCTGGCCAAGGTTCGCCATGCAAGCATAGC
>NZ_DEXN01000028.1:2322-6469 GCF_002364155.1 Alcanivorax sp. UBA3183 | reverse complement strand
GGGCACAGCCTGGCAGGTTTACACACCAGACCCGCCCGCGCTTTTTCACTTTCAACTTTGCACTTTCAACTCAACCAATCAGCGGATCACTACAAAGAACACACCGCCGTTACGATTCACCCGCAACAGCAGGGTGCCATCCTTGTCACTGATAGCATTACGCAGTTCCGCCGTGTTCACCACATCCTGACGGTTGGCGTTGATGATCACATCTCCACGGCGCAACCCGGCCCGCCAGGCGGGAGAGCCCTGTTTCACATCGTCCACCAGTACGCCGCTATCCGCGTGCTGCAGTTCCCCTTTGCGAAGGTCCCGCAGGCTGGCGCCTTGCAGGTACTTGGAAACAGACTCACCGCTGGAGGCCTGCTGGGATGACTCGCTGATAACCGCTGTCATCTCTCGCTTTTTGCTATCACGCAAGACGGTCAGCGTCACCTTCTCACCCACCGGCGCCATGCCGACCTTGTTACGCAGATCCGCCGCCCGCTTCACCGGGCGGCCGTCTACGGCAATCACCACATCTCCACTCTTGATGCCGGCCTTCTCCGCGGCACCATCCTCTAGCACCTGAGTGATGACCACACCGCGCTGGCGATCAACCCCAAAGGCCTCGGCAAGCTCGGCAGTGAGATCCTGAACGGTAACACCCAGCACGCCGCGGCGAACTTCACCATGCTCGATGAGCTGGTGCATCACGTTCTCGGCCATTTCCGTGGGGATGGCAAAACCGATACCTACATTGCCGCCGGCGGGAGCGATGATGGCAGTGTTGATGCCCACCAATTCGCCGCGCAGGTTCACCAAAGCGCCACCGGAGTTGCCCGGATTGATGGACGCATCGGTCTGGATAAAGCTTTCGTAGCCTTCAATCCCCAGACCGGTTCGACCCAGCGCAGAGACAATACCACTGGTAACCGTCTGCCCCAGCCCGAAGGGGTTACCGATCGCCACAACGAAGTCGCCCACTCGCAAGCCGGTGGAATCAGCAATAGCGATTTGCGTCAGATCATTGGCCGACTCCAGCTTGAGTACCGCCAGATCCACTTCCTCATCGGTACCGACCAATTCTGCTGACAACTCGCGGCCGTCGGTAAGAGTGACTTCAATGGAATCCGCGTTCTTCACCACATGGGCATTGGTCAGCACATACCCCGCCTCGGCATCCACAATCACGCCGGAACCGGCACTGGCGGCACGGCGCTCTCGTTGTTGATGCTCGGGAATGTTGAAGAAACGGCGGAAGAAGGGATCTTCCATCAGTGGATTCCGGGCAGTGCGAATCCGCGTTTCGATAGCAATATTGACCACCGCCGGAGAGGTCTCCTCCAGCATGGGCGCCAGCGATGGCAACGCCTGGCCGTCACTAGTGGCGGATGGCAATGCCGCCTGTGCTGGCGAAAAAACGATGGCACACAGTGCCAGTACCCAGACAACGGGTTGCAGCGGTTTTTTGGTATTCAACAACGTCGTTCCTCCTGTGCTGAGAAAACAATCAAAAAGGATATCGCCAGTGGAGACCTTCCCACCACCATACAGCGAATGCAGTGGCCGCTCGGGGCGGATAGCAACGCCGTACTGTTTTTCTGACATTGCTTCAGGGCGACGGTTCCGAGGCAAACACTCTCACCCCGTTGTACTCGCTGGATTCCCCCAGATCCGGCCAGGTGCAGGACTGCCACTGCCCCAGCAACTGGTAGCCGGGCGGGTTCAGATCCGGCACCCGAGAATCGGCCAGCAGCACCTGGGCCGCCTGTTGGAAGCGGGCCAGCAGTGGCAGGTTTTCCCGGTCGTAAAGTATGTCCGCTGCGGTCACCAGATCCGCCGCCGCCAGGGCGGTGTCCAGGTCCTGGCTCAGTTCGATCTCGACCCGGTTCTCGGCTCCATTGAGAGCCGTGGCGGTTAGCGCATCCTGGTCCAGATCACAGGCAATCACCCGTGCGGCACCTGCCAGGGCCGCAGCAATGGCGACCACCCCGGAGCCCGGCCCCACATCCACCACACAACGGCCCTTGACCCACTCGGGATGGCTGAGCAGGTATTCCGCCAGCACCTGCCCAGACGCCCAGCAAAACGACCAGTAAGGCGGTTCTTCCATAATCGCATTGACGATGTGCGGGTCCAGGGCCTTTTCGGGAAACAGCTCATCCAGTAGCCATAAACGGATCTGTGGTGTCTTAGGTAAAGCCTGGCAGACCAGGGATACCGCCGGTAATACGCGGTGGAGCCGTTCATGTAAGGCGGCAAGGCCTACTCTTTCCTGATTGCTTGTCATACCCTAGGGCCTTGTTTCGCCAATCCAAAATCGTCCAAGAGAATAACAAAATGACCGGCAGACAGGCATGGATCGGTCTCACCGCCCTACTTCTCACCCTGGTGAGCCCATTACAGGCACGGGAAATCTGGACCGAGGGCGTCCCCGATCCCTACTTTGAGCATTTCCTGGATTTCTACAAGGCGGACCCCAGCGCCATGGGCCGCTGGGCCTCAGGACTGCGCAATATTTCCACCGACCAGCTTGATCGTACTCTCAAGGCTCTGGATACCACCCAGTTCACCTACCTCTACCCCATGGAGATGAAGGGCTTCGAGCTGGCAGAACATAACGGCATCCCTACCGAAGAGCTGTCACTGATGGCCGTGCGCGCGGGCAAGCTGATTCCGATTCCCTTCCAGATTGACGAGTTCGACAAGACCGGCCTGATCTGGATCGATGGCCACAATGATCACGAACCGGAAGGCGAGCCGGGTATTTTTGATGATTTCGACGAGCTGGCCTTCATGTTCCGTGACGGCGGCTGGGACCGTTTTGATCCGCAGCAACATGAGCTGAAGGCAGGCAGCATGCTGGAAGAAATCCGCCTGGACTCCCCACGAAACCAGCCCCGCTATATTTACCTGGTGCGCAATAACAGCGAACGCTCGCGGGCAGACTATGTGCAGGTGGATCTGGAAAACGGTCGCATCGAAACCACGCTGATGCAGATGGACTACGACGCCAAGGATTTCACCCAGATCCAGGGCATGTCCCCCCGGCTTGGCCCACATAAGGACGTAAATGTTATCGACAACATTTACGTGAACATCAGCACCGGGATTTTCAACCAGAACCTGAGAGTGGACCTGGATACCCGCAAAAACATCAAGGCCACCCCCGTTGCCGTCAGGGACGGCGCAGTCAGGGCCTCGATCCTGGTCAAGGCGCGCATCTGGTACGCCTTCATGCCAACGTTTTTCAGCCAGAAATTCCAGGTGGATTTCTACGAACAGTCAGTGACTATTCCTTCCCGCTTTGCCATTGGCAGCGTCAAGGTACTGAAATTTTTCCTGATGTTCCTGCGCGAACCCCGCATCCACTTTGCCATCGACTTCCACAACCTGGAGGGTGCGCGGATCACCTATGATTCCGTCTATGGCAAGGGCCAATACGGTATCGTCGATGGTGAGATGAACGATTTCGAGCATACTCTCGGCGCGACCCGACTACCCGGGGACTGGCTGCATATGGATTCCAATCAGGGCTGGGAAATGTTTTTCAGCAACCATATGCCAGTAGTGCCTGATGGGTTGTTCGATGCCTTTCTCGATGGCATGTCCATGAACATGTTCTACGAGGACGACAAGGCAAGCACCACCAAGTACGAGCGCCACCCGGGTGCCACCCCGCGACTGGGCTTTGAGAGTGAGGGCATGCCGCGCACGGTCATTGATCTGCTTGGTGGCATCCCCAAACTGGATTATCTGGACATGGACAGCCTTGGCGAAGCCATTCTGGCATTGGCGGATGCGGAGGAAGACGGTGCCTTTGACAAGTACGACGAGGTGGTCAACCAGCGCTTGAGGGAACTAAAAAAGGAAGGTCGTTTTCCCTCGGTAGCGGCTCTGGCTGACGCGTTCCTGGCCGACCTTAACCGGATGAATTTTTCCGGTATCGCTCGCGATGATTTCAATAGCCTGATGCGCCAGGCCATACTGGATACCACCAAGCAGGTGGATCAGGTGCACCACGGCAAAGTGCTGCAACGCATGGTGGAACTGGCCGAGGAACGGGACATTGATATCCGCCGGCTACGCTACGCCACCATGGATAACACCCTGTGGTTCCCGGCCTGGGTGGGCGAAGGCGGCGCCGCCGACTTCCACTGGCAGG
>NZ_DEXN01000028.1:335-2223 GCF_002364155.1 Alcanivorax sp. UBA3183 | reverse complement strand
CAGTCACGCGCCCAAGGCTATACCTCTGGGTCCGGTGAGTGCCTCTGTCGCAACAGTGCCGTGAGCGCGGCACTGTCCTTCACCTGCCCCTCGTCGTCCAGCGCCGGATAGGGAATACCCTCGGCATCACAGAGACGGGCAATTTTCTGGTGGCCCCAGCGGAACAGCAGCTCGCTATAGCGGGCCGCCTCAATACGCGGCTGGTCATAGAAGCCTTTGGCGCGACGTTGCTCACAGGCTTCCGCCAGAATAATGGCCGCTGCCACGCTCACGTTGAACGATTCCACCATGCCCATCATCGGAATGACCACGTGCTGGTCCACCGCCGCCGCCGCTTCATCGCTGACACCAAACTTTTCAGTGCCTAGCAGCAAGGCGGTGGGCCGGGTGTAATCCACTTCCCGATAGGGCACTGCGGTATCGGACAAATGGGCCGCCAGCACCTGAACGCCCTGCCCCTGCAATTCACGAATCACACTGCTGCTCTCGTCACGCTTGTGCACCTGCACCCAGCGCTGGGAGCCCATGGCAGTACCAGCGGCCATGCGGGCCCGGTTATTGGGCAGAATGGCGTGCACATCAAGAATGCCCACCGCATCGCAGGTGCGCACAATGGCAGCGATATTGTGGGGCTTGTGGACTCCATCCATGATCACAGTGAGATCAGGCTGGCGGCGATCCAGGGTGTCGCAGATACGATGATAACGTTCCGGGGTCATGGGCTTTCCTCATGGCTGGCCGCGGATTGTATAGGCCCGAGCCCGGATGACAAAATTCACCGCTCGACAACCCGCAGGCGTCACCCAGCCCCCTGCCCCTGGCAGACCGAATCCGTTAGGCTTTCGACTCACTGAATGAACCACCGCGGAGACCCCATGCCCGAACTCTCATCCCGCCGCCTGCCGTTGGACGGTGTCCGTGTTATCGAACTGGGCCAGCTGCTGGCTGGCCCCTTTACCGGCACCCTGCTGGCCTATTTCGGCGCCGATGTGGTGAAGGTGGAACCGCCCGGCGGCGACCCCATACGCGGCTGGCGCAAACTGGATGAAGATGGCACCTCCTACTGGTGGCGCAGCCTGGGGCGCAACAAGAAATCCGTGACCCTGGATCTGAAATCCGATCAAGGCAAGGCGCTGGCACGCAAGCTGATGAGCAACGCCGATGTGGTGATCGAGAACTTCCGCCCCGGCACCATGGAAAACTGGGGCCTGGGACCAGACAGCTTCGCCGAGGACAACCCGGGGCTGATCTACACCCGCATCTCCGGCTATGGCCAGACCGGCCCCTATGCCAGCAAGCCCGGCTATGCGTCGGTTTGCGAGGGCATCGGCGGGCTGCGGTACGTGAATGGGTTCCCCGGCGAACGTCCGGTACGCCCCAACCTGTCCCTGGGCGACACCATCGCCGGCCTGCACGCGGCCCTGGGGATTCTGCTGGCCCTGTTTGAGCGGCAAAAGAGCGACAAGGGCCAGGTGGTGGATGTGGCCCTCTATGAATCCGTCTTCAACCTGCTGGAGGGCGTGATCCCCGAATTTGATGGCGCCGGAGTGATTCGCGAACCAGCGGGTTCCACCGTCACCGGCATCGTCCCCACCAATACCTACCGCTGTACCGACGGCAAGTTCGTGGTGATCGGCGGCAATGGCGATTCCATCTTCAAACGCCTGATGACCACCGCCGGCCGGCCGGATATGGCAGACAACCCGGCCATGGCCAGTAACGCCGGTCGGGTGGAACACGAGACAGAGATCGACACGGCCCTGGACAGCTGGTGTCGCAGCCTGCCCAGCGAGCAAGTACTGACTCTGCTGGAAGAGGCCCGGGTCCCCGCCGGACCCATCTACTCCGTGGCCGACATGTTCAACGACCCCCATTTCCAGGCCCGGGG
>NZ_DEXN01000028.1:0-232 GCF_002364155.1 Alcanivorax sp. UBA3183 | reverse complement strand
CTGTTCCAGCAAGTGGAAATCAACGGCAAGCCGCTCAAGGTACCCGCCATCACTCCCCGACTGGCAGACACCCCTGGCGAAACCCGCTGGCCCGGCGGTGAGGTGGGCAGTCATAACGACGCGGTATTACGCGAGGAATTGGGGCTCAGTGACGAGGAGTTCGCGGCGCTGAAGGCGGACGGGGTAATCGGGTAGTCAGTTTCAAGTTGCAAGAGGCAAGTTGCAACGCGGT
>NZ_DEXN01000008.1:6624-7149 GCF_002364155.1 Alcanivorax sp. UBA3183 | reverse complement strand
GAAGACGCAGTGAATTTTGCCGCCGAACGCAAACAGTTCGGTAAACCCATCATCGAGCACCAGCTGATCCAGGCCATGCTGGCGGATTCCCGCGCGGAAATGTTCGCCGGCCGGTCCATGGTGCTGGAAGCGGCCCGCAGCAAGGACCGGGGTGAAAAGGTCAGCCTGGATGCGTCCTGCTGCAAGTTGTTCTGTTCCGAAATGGTAGGCCGCGTGGCCGACCGGGCGGTGCAGATTCATGGCGGTGCCGGTTATATGGCTGACTATGCGGTGGAACGTTTCTACCGTGACGTGCGCCTGTTTCGGATCTACGAAGGCACCACCCAGATCCAGCAGATCGTCATTGCCCGGGAGCTGGCCCGGCAGGCAGCACAATCATGATCCTCCCTGTAGNNTCGCCATGCAAGCATGGCTCCCACGGCGATTGAGTAAAGCGCTTAACACCACCCTTCCCCTGTGCATGCTGGGCACCCTGCTGTTTCTGGTGCTCGATCTGCAAGCCGGTGCCTGGCTGGCGCGGATCGC
>NZ_DEXN01000008.1:5294-6454 GCF_002364155.1 Alcanivorax sp. UBA3183 | reverse complement strand
CTGCTGGTGGTTATCGCCATGGCCGGCGTGGTTGTCTGGCGTGAAACCCACCCTATCCCCATTCTGCTACAGGCTCTCGACCGGCTCTGTTTCTTTGCCACCTTTGTGTCGTCCCTGGGTCTGCTGCGGGTCTCCGCCATGCGCTCGCGGCTGGTGCGCGAGGCCGGCACTACCCTGATCCGCCAGAAACCGGCCCTGCGTTATCCCACCCTGTCACTGGGCACCGCCCTGTTCGGGGTGATCATCAATATCGGCGTGCTCAATCTGTTCGGCGCCATGGTACTGCGCAGCAATACCCTGAAAGCCGCCGGTGGCCATGATGATATTCAGGCGGCGCGGGAGCGACGCATGATGCTGTCGATTCTGCGAGGTTTTGCCCTGGCACCGCTGGTGTCACCACTGGGCATCACCATGGCGGTGATCCTGGCCAATATGCCGAGCCTTACCTGGGCCACACTGGCGCCGGTGGCACTGCCCACCGCCGGCCTGTTCTTCCTGCTGGGCTGGTGGTTGGACTGGCAACTGCGGCCCGGTCATCTGGCCAGCCGCGTTCCACACACTGCGCCACCCTCCCTGACACCCTTGTGGCAATTCACCCTGCTGGCGCTGGCGATCACCCTGGGAGTCTTTGCGGTATCGATAGCAGCCGAGCTGCGTCTACCGGTGGCGGTGCTGGTGGCCTGTCCGTTGTCAGCTATTTTGTGGATGGCCCTGCAACGGCAGCGACTGGGTGGCGGCACCGGCTTGCCTCGGGCACTGACATTACTGGGGCGACATTCCCGGCTGATCTTTGGCGCCAACCGGGGTGAAATTGCGGTGCTGGGCGGCTCCGCCTGCCTGGGCGCGCTGATCACGCCATTGATTGACCCGCAGATGCTGCATGAGATGCTGTTGGCCACTCATCTTCAGGGCGCCGCCATGGCCGTGGCCGCCATGTTGCTGGTAGTGGCGCTGGCCCAGATCGGCCTCAACCCGATTGTGTCGGTAACGCTACTGGCATCGCTGCTGGGCGATGGTGTGGGCGCCGATCCCCGCCTGCTGGCCGTGGGCCTGATGTGCGCCTGGAGCCTGTCGATGATCTCCTCACCCTTCACCGCGTCCATGCTGGTCCTCAGCCAATTGATCAGCCGCTCGCCCTACCGGATTGCCTGGCGCTGGAA
>NZ_DEXN01000008.1:4934-5194 GCF_002364155.1 Alcanivorax sp. UBA3183 | reverse complement strand
TACCGGATTGCCTGGCGCTGGAATGGGGTCTTTTTCTTCTTGGTGGTGCCGATGCTGGCGTTGTGGATCGGGGTGTTGGGGCAGTGGTTATGAGAAGAGTTACAAGCTTCAAGTTACGAGCTACAAGGCGCGTGCGAGCCACGAATAAACTGCCAAGCCATGCCCGCGTTACAGCGTTTGCTGCAACGCGGAGGAAAGCGCTGGTCGGATGGCTATACCGTTCTCCGTGCCTTGTATCTTGCAGCTTGAAGCTTGTAGCT
>NZ_DEXN01000008.1:3655-4857 GCF_002364155.1 Alcanivorax sp. UBA3183 | reverse complement strand
TTGCAGCTTGAAGCTTGTAGCTCACCTTCTTGATCAGGCCGCGAAGTGCCAGATCCCATCGCGGTCTTCGCGCTGCACCCGCCCCTGCTCCACCAGACAATTGAGATGCGCAATGCTTTCACCCATGGCAAACATGAGCTGCTGCACATCCAGCTCCCGGTTGAACATCACCGGCAGAATATCGTGGGCGTTGTGGGGGTGATGACGGCAGGCGGCCTGTACCTGGTCCAGTTGCTGGTCGTGATGGGCGACCAGCGCATTGATTCGGTGATGCAGACCCCGGAACGGCAGGCCGTGGGCCGGCAACACCAGGGTGTCCTGCGGCAGGGCATCGCGAATTGCCTTGAGGCTGTCCACAAACGCTACCACCGGGTTCGCCTCCGGTTCCGTGGGCCGCACCATAAGATTGCTGGAAATGGTGGGCAACACCTGGTCGCCGCTGATCAGCAAGCGGTCGTCATTCCGGTACAGACACAGGTGCTCGGGAGCATGGCCACGACCGATGTGAATCTGCCAGTGCTGACCATTGATAGTCAGGCTGTCACCGGCGCCGACAAATTGCGGGTCAGTCGGCATGGGCATCACCACCCGGCGGAAGCCATTGCCCTTGCCGGCCACCTTGTCCAGGTTGTCGCCCTGCAGGCCATGGCTGCCGAGAAAATGCTTGAAGCGCTGGATGGTCTGTTCATCGCTGGCGTCACAGATATGGCTGGCCAGTTGCCACTCGCCGCGGCTCATGATCACCGGTGCCTGGCAGTGTTGCTGCAGCCAGCCGGCCATGCCGAGATGGTCCGGGTGGTAATGGGTGACGATGATGCGGGTCACCGGCTTGCCGTCCAGTTGTTCGGCCAACAGCTGCTGCCAGATGTCCCGGCTGCGGCGCACTCCCAGGCCGGTATCCACGATTACCCAGCCATGGTTATCTTCCAGCAACCAGAGATTGATATGGTCGAGGGCAAAGGGCAGCGGGAAACGCAGCCAGTAAACCCCGTCGGCCACCTTGAAACGCTGGCCTGCCGGCGGCAGATCAGTGAACGGATAGTGTAGTGACATAACCAACCTTTTGTTTTTTCACCACAGAGGTCACCGAGTACACAGAGAAAAACAAACTGCTGTTTGCAACGCCGCTGGTTTCTGAAAGCCGCTTACAGGCCTTCCAGGCAAGGGGTTTTCTCAGTGCACTCTGTGCCCTCTGTGGTAAA
>NZ_DEXN01000008.1:2899-3557 GCF_002364155.1 Alcanivorax sp. UBA3183 | reverse complement strand
GTGCCTGGTGTATTGAGGATCAGCAACTGCAACTGGACACCCTGCCGGACCTGCAACCGGGGCCGGGGGAAATTTGCGTGCAGGTGAAAGCCATCGGCGTGAACCGGGCGGATCTGTTGCAGGTACTGGGCCGCTACCCGGCACCGCCGGGCACCGACAGCCGCATTCCCGGGCTGGAATACGCCGGGGTGGTCAGCGCCGTGGGTGAGCGGGTGCAGCAACGGCAAGTGGGCGATGCGGTGATGGGCCTGGTGCCCGGTTGTGCCTATGCCGAACAGATCGTCACCCACGAACGGGAGGCGCTGACCGTTCCCGAGGGCATGGACTTCGCCCGCGCCGCCACCCTGCCCGAGGCGTTTCTGACCGCCTACCGGGCGTTGTTTCTGGAAGGCGGTTTGCAGCCCGGCCAGTGGTGCCTGATTCGCCCGGCCACCGCCGGAGTCGGCCTGGCCGCCACCCAATTGGCCGCGGCGCTGGGCGCCCGCCCCATCGGCAGCAGCCGGGATCTGAGTAAACTGGACACCGCCAACGACATGGGCCTGGCGGCTCAGGTGTGCGAGGACGGTACCTTGAAAGCCCAGCTTGATGCGCTCACCGACGGACAGGGTGTGGCGGTAATTCTGGATATGGTCGGCCCGGACTGGAACGCCCTGCTCGG
>NZ_DEXN01000008.1:2450-2795 GCF_002364155.1 Alcanivorax sp. UBA3183 | reverse complement strand
GAGGGCACCCTGGTGAATATCGGCATTCTTGGCGGGCTGACCACGGAGCTGAATCTGGGCGCCCTGCTGATGAAACGCCAGACCCTGAAAAGCATGACCATGCGCAGCCAGCCACTGGAAAACCGCATCCGTATGGCGCAGGTCTTCAATGACCGTCTTGCACCCCTGTTTGCCAGCGGTCGCCTGCTGCCCCTGCCGCTGGAAACCTTCCCCTTCACCGACGCCAAAGCCGCCCACGACCATATGGCCGGTAACGACTTTAGTGGCAAGCGTGTGATTGTGGTTGGCGACTGACATGAGCAAGGCCCAGCGGGAAACAGTATTTGAAATACTATTTCACGTTTC
>NZ_DEXN01000008.1:1382-2384 GCF_002364155.1 Alcanivorax sp. UBA3183 | reverse complement strand
TTTGAAATACTATTTCACGTTTCCCGCCAAGGCCTCAATGACCAAAAACATCAGGCCTGACTACGGTTTGTGTCGATGGTCAACGAAAGCGCTTTCCCCTGATACCGGCGCATTACCGCCGGCAAGTCAGAACGTGAACCCCACCCCCAGGTGGAAGGCATACACATTCATGTCAGCCACGAATTCTGCATCACCCACTTCCGCGAACTGATACTGGGGAAGGCCCGGGGCGCGGATGAAGGTGCGATCCACCTTGGCTTTCACTTCCTTGACGCTGATGTACTTGGCATCCGCCGCCAGCCACCAGTGATCGCTCAGCCGCCAATCCGCGCCGATCTGCCCTACCCAGCCGAATTTATCCTGAATCTCCAGCTCCGGTTCTCCCACTTCCGTGAGAATCGGGTTGGTGACGTGGCTATCGTAGGTAAACAGGTACACGGCTCCCAGGCCCACATAGGGCCGGAAGTTGTGATCCATGCGGAATCGCTTCACCAGGGTCACCATGGGCGGTGCCACCTTGGTTTCGCCCACCTTTTCGCCCAGTGCCGGCACCCCGGTGGGAATGCCGTTGGCCTCGGTGACCAGGGGCTCATCCGCCAGCTTGCCCTTGGCCTTCAGCTCCAGCGTGGGCGGTAATGCCGCCATGGTTTCAATGGACCAGCCTCCATCCCCCCAGCGCAGCTTGTAGCCGATGATGGCGGCCGGAATGGTGAGCGGGTCACTGAACGCCTCCCCTTCCTGCTCGCCAGGCTCCACCGCCACTTCAGCAATTTCAGAGAGATTACTGAGAGTGATCGAGCGGGTTTTTATGTCCGGGGACATGTGGATCGCGCCGAAGCGGAAATACAGCCGGTCCTCGCCAAAAATCTTCTGGGTAAATTTCACTCCGGGATAATCCGGGCCGTATTTGTCCTGACTGGCAACATTGGCAGAAAAGAGCCCCAGCACGACAAACAGGAGAAACCGTTTTTTATGATCCATTATTCTTCTCATTATCAAAGC
>NZ_DEXN01000008.1:461-1314 GCF_002364155.1 Alcanivorax sp. UBA3183 | reverse complement strand
CCCCCGCATTTTCCTGACCAGCCGTAGTGAGGCGTGCGTGGGTCGGGTTGTTGACCACACGGATGCGGAAGTCGTCCTTGGCAATGCCCAGCTCCAGAGAGCCCACACCTTCTTCGGGGACGATGCCGCCGATGATCAGATCAAGCAGATCGCCCAGCACCGGAATCAGGGCGCCAAGATCCACCGACAGGTTCAGCGTTGCGGCAATGGCGGACGCATTACGCGACTCCAGCGTGATCTGCCCGTTGCGCAGGAATTTCACCGGCCCGGTCAGGTAGGCAGAGACCGGCAGGCTTCTCACGTTGGCATCCGCCACATTGGGGATAGCTTGCCCACCGGGGATCAAAGCGGAGAGCAGCCGCAGGTCCGGTGCATCCAGCCAGGCATCCAGGCGGGTGATGAAGATCGGATTGTCGATTTCCTCACCGGTGTCCGGGTCAATCTGGTTCACCACAAACCCGCGCAAAGGCTGCGGGGGCTTGTCGTCATAGGGCCGAAAACGCAGCACCAGTGCTCCCGTTTCCAGCGGTAACGGAATCAGATCGCCCAGAACCGGAATGGCCAGGGTAGCGTTGGCGGTCAGTGATGTGCCCATCACATGCTGGGCATTGATCTCCACCGGGATCGCTGACTCCCCCACGGTCTGGATACAGAAGATATCGCCATCGGCATCTTCCTGGGTGGCACACCAGCGGCCATTGCCTTCATCGACCAGACCGATATAACTCAGGTCCAGGGGTTCCTTGGGCAGGAACGCCATGGGCAGAGCCGCATGGGTAAAGATCTGGTCGCCGTCATCCAGGTTGGCGCCACCAATCAGCCCACCTGTGCTTTTCACATGGCCACGGGCATG
>NZ_DEXN01000008.1:0-395 GCF_002364155.1 Alcanivorax sp. UBA3183 | reverse complement strand
TTGTTGACCGCTTCCACTTCATCATCATCCCAGTTGCCATTGCCATTGACGTCGGTGTATTCCCGGGTCAGCACGGTGGCATAGGCGGCGCCTTCATCCGGCGTGGCGGTGAAATCGAGCAGAATCGGCGGACCACCCTCACAGGGCTGGTTAGAGAGAGGACCGCAGGTACCCATGCCGTTGAGCGGGTCCGTATTGATATCCAGGTTGCCGAAGCGGTCGTGGCTACGGAATACCGCTTCCCCATTGTCGCCACCATTGATAACCAGCCGGTACTCATTGCCGGGGGTGATGGTGTCCGGAGCTGGCTGCGCTCGCAGACGCAGGCTGTTGCGCCGTGCCGACATGGGAATATTCTGCCACTGTCCATTGGCCTGTTCGCCCAGACACATGGC
>NZ_DEXN01000046.1:10103-10631 GCF_002364155.1 Alcanivorax sp. UBA3183 | reverse complement strand
TACATCTGGTGATGGCGGCCACCGACGAGGTGATCTGCCTGCAGCGCCATGTGTGCTGTTCCGGCAGCCCGGAATCGGTGAGCCGGGACCCGGCCTACCACGAACTGTTCGGCCCCGGTGCCGGCACCCCCAACCTGGCGCTCTACACCCACGATCATGATCACGACCATGATCTGCACGGCGACGCCCAGCCGGGCCATCAACACGACGGGAATTGCCACCATGATTGAGCTGTTGTTGCCGCCGCTGTTCGCCGGCCTGGCCGTGGCCCTGGTTTCCGGCCCTATGGGCGCCTTCGTGGTCTGGCGGCGCATGGCCTTCTTCGGTGACACCCTGGCCCACGGGGCCCTGCTTGGCGCGGCGCTTGGCCTGGCACTGGATATCAGCCTGTACCTGGCGGTGGTGGCCGTGTGCCTGGGCCTGGCTGGCGCCCTCACTGCGCTGCAGCACCAGCAACAACTGGCCAGCGATACGCTACTCGGCATCGTCGCCCATACCACCCTGGCTCTGGGGGTGATTGCCATCAGC
>NZ_DEXN01000046.1:9559-10066 GCF_002364155.1 Alcanivorax sp. UBA3183 | reverse complement strand
TGCAAGAGGGCATCCAGGTGGACCTGTTTGCCTACCTGTTCGGTGACCTGCTGGCGGTGGGCTGGCAGGATGCGCTGGCCCTGTGGGCCGGTGCCATCCTGATTCTGCTGCTGATGCTGTGGCAATGGCGGTCGCTGTTGAGCATCACCGTCAGCGAGGAGCTGGCCCAGGTGGAAGGGGTGGCGGTGCAGCGCACCCGGCTGCTGCTGATGCTGTTGCTGGCCCTGCTGATCGCCGGGGCCATCCGCACCGTGGGGGTACTGCTGATCACCTCCCTGCTGGTAATCCCCGCCGCCAGTGCCCGCCGGCTGACCCATACCCCGGCGCAGATGGCCGCGGTGGCCAGTGTGCTGGGCACCCTGTCAGTGCTGGCCGGGCTGGCGGTGAGCTGGTTTGCCAACACCCCGGTGGGACCCTCCATTGTGGTCGCCGCCAGTAGTGTGTTTGTGCTGACGTTGTTGCGGAAACCGGCCTGACGGTTTCTCTCTGTAGGAGCACCTCTTGAGG
>NZ_DEXN01000046.1:7156-9453 GCF_002364155.1 Alcanivorax sp. UBA3183 | reverse complement strand
CTGGAAGGGAACTCCTACAGCGATCTGTTAGAACGGTTTGTGGAGTGTGAATGAGTTTGTCCCTTAACCGCCGCATCTGGATGCTGGCATGGCCGCTGTTGCTGTCCAACCTGACCGCACCGTTGCTGGGTCTGGTGGACACCGCCGTGGTGGGGCACCTGGATCATCCGCGTTATCTGGCGGCGGTGGCGCTGGGTGGCAACTTCTTCATGTTCCTGTATTTCTCGTTCAACTTCCTGCGCATGGGCACCACCGGCTTTGCCTCCCAGGCGCGGGGCGGCGAGAAGGACACCCGGGTGGTGTTACTGCGCGGCCTGTTGTTATCCACCGGGCTGGGGCTGGCGCTGATTGCCCTGTCACCACTGCTGCGGGAAACCGGCCTGTGGCTGCTGGGCGGCAGTGATGATGTTCAGGGTCTGGCCGGCGACTACATCAACATTCGCATTCTTGGCGCCCCGGCCGCGCTGGCCAATTTCGCCCTGATCGGCTTCGCCATCGGCACCCATAACACCCGGGTGCCACTGAAGATGACGGTGCTGATGCACAGCACCAATGCCCTGCTGGACATTCTGCTGGTGCAGGTCTGGCATCTGGATGTGCGCGGGGTAGCCATTGCCAGTGCCACCGCGGAATACGTGGGACTGGCCGGCGGCCTGTTCTGGCTACGCGGCGCCCTGCGTCCACCGGCACGGCAGGAACGACTGTGGCAGCCACACGCCATCCTGGCATTGATGGCGGTGAACCGGGATATCTTTCTGCGCAGCCTTGCTCTGCTCAGCTGCTTCTTTTTCTTCGCCGCCCAGGGCGCGCGGCTGGGTGACGCGGTACTGGCCGCCAATGCGGTGCTGATCACTTTCCTGCTGCTGCTCAGTAACCTGCTCGACGGCTTTGCCAACGCAGCAGAAGCCCTGGTGGGCGAGGCCCACGGCAGAAACGATCGCCAGGCCCTGGGCCAGGCCATTAGCGCCACCGGGCGCTGGACTGTGGCCTGTGCGGCACTCGGTCTACTGGCATTCAGTCTCGGCGGTGTGCCGCTGATTCATCTGCTCACCGACCTGCCTGATATCCGCGACACTGCCATCACCTATCTGCCGTGGATGCTGCTGTTACCACTCACCGCCAGTGCCGGCTTCTGGCTGGACGGCATTTTCGTGGGCGCCACCTGGGGCGCCGCCATGCGTAACACCATGCTGGTGGCAGTGGGGATCTTCTTTGTGCTCTGGGCACTGACCCGGGGCTGGGACAACCACGGCCTATGGCTGGCCATGAACGGCTTTATGGCCGGGCGGGGAATATTGATGGGTTGGGTGCTGAAAAAACGACTTGCAACACCCGGCTATCAGCGGCAATCGTGACAGGTACTTGAAAACTCACTACTGGATAGTCTGGGTAGACCGTGCACAGTAGCGTTTAGCCGTTTCGCCTCCGGCACTACGAACCTTTTTCAAACAAGCGCTGTAGCTATTGCGTGGAATGACCTGCAAAGACTGATCCCGAACCACCACTTCATAGGTGTGTGTGGGGTTAATCTGACCACTCTTATCCCAGCCGCTGAAGTCCTGACGACCCAGAGCACAGGTATAACTGAGGCTGTAGGTAAAGCCGCGCACCGCATTGGTGATGTGGGAATAGACCTGCCACTTGCCATTGCGGCCGTACATCATTTCCCGCTTGCAGCTTTTCAGATCAGTGATGACGTCATCCTGAAAGAACACGACCTGATTGTAGGTAGTACCATCCAGATCGAACCGTGCTACCAGGTATACTTTCTCATCCTCCTCCGCCAGTACAGGCTGAAAAAACGCCGCCAATCCCGTCACTATTACTGCAGCCAGCGCCCCCGAAATTCCTTTTTTCATCAATATTCCATCTATTTTTATTGAAGGCACAAACCTTAGCGAACTCAGCCAAGGGCTGCCAGCGGCATCGATAAACGCAAAACCGCCCCGACTAGCGGAGCGGTTTTACGAGCGTGGAGTGCCGGGTCCTGCCATCGACAGAGATGAATTGCAGGACTTCAGCTGCGTTTGACTAACGCTTCAGCGCCCCATCCTTGTCCAGCTGCGAGACGATGCTCTTGGCGTAGCCCTTGGCGCCATTCTTCAGGCTATCCGGGTTCATGCTACGCGACTGGGCCTGCCACACCGGGCGCTTGCGTTCCACGCTGTAGACCTGGGTCTGCAGGTAATAGTCCTTGGCGTTGTGATAGTAACCGGGCTGATAGATCGCGCCGTAGCTGTGGCCCACATAGGGGCCGTAGCCCAGGTAAGCTGGCGCCGAGGGCATCGGCACATAGT
>NZ_DEXN01000046.1:5800-7122 GCF_002364155.1 Alcanivorax sp. UBA3183 | reverse complement strand
GACCTGAGGCGGCACATACTCGGAGCGTTCTTCGACCTTCAGCAACGACACCACCATAACGCCGTCGGCGCCGCTGGCCTTGACCGCAGCCTCGACCTGGGCACGGTAGGCATCCCGTTCTACCTCTCGCTCACCCAGGGTCTCATTGGCCAGCGAGGCTTCAACAGCCCGATGATTCAGGCTTTTGCGCACCTGATTTTCAGCCGTGGCGGCCACCGCAGGGTCATCTGCCAGCACCAGCACATACAGGTGCCGGAAGGTAGGATGAGATTCACCGGTTTTGGTCTGCCAGGTGGAATGGGTTTCGGTGGTGGTGGCACAGGCGGTCAGTAGCAGGAGCATACTGGCGATAACCAACAGGGGATTGCGTCGCATGTCAGGTCCTTTTGAAGAGAGGCATTGGCATCGGGCGCATGAGTCAACGCCCACAGGATCAAGTTCAAGGATTTTTATAACAGACCCAAAACGAACAAGCGATACCCGGCTATTTTTGTTTTGACGCCCAGATGGCCAGTTTGTGCTGAATTGACGGCTGGGACACTTGATCTTCCGGCAACGGCTGAATCACCTTGTCATGCACCAGCAGCCGGTAGATGTACTCCAGCTTCTCCGCCGCAGAATCGGTGGGTTCGAATTCCACCACACCGCGCTTCTCCGCGTAATCCACCCCCAGTGCAATGGCTTTCTTGACCAGTTCCTTTTCGTTTTTCAGTTTCTTCATCGCCATTCCCTGTCTTGGTTAGCAACCTGAATAGTTCACCAGCCTACGGGATGACCCGAATTTACCAAAGGGAAAACGGAAGCGGAGGGCCAGACACGAATACGCCCCGAATCCGGGGCGAGCAGTGAGACACTTGAAGGAAGAACCGGGAGAGCTATTTTTTCTTGCCACCCGGCATGATGAACTTCATCAGGGTCATGAACCACATGAGCTGCCCCGGATCGCCTTCGATCTTGATATCGCCGGCCTGCATCCCTTCCATGAAAGCCATCTGGTTTTTGCCGGCCACCTGCAGGGTGCGGAAAGCGTAGTTGGCGTCCTTGAAATTCAGGGTGACGGTAGGCTGACCATGCAGGCCACCTTTCGACACCACCTTGCCCGGCGTGAAATGAAAGCTGCGCGCCGGCTTGCCGTTAAAGGTACGCCACTGCATCACCACGTCGCGGTTTTCCAACTGCTTGCGAAAGCCCGCATCACGCCAGGCCAGCCAGCGCAGACGCCAGCCGAGGATCAGCAAAACCAGTGCAAATTTCATGGGCGTTCCTTTGTTGGGTTGCCGATTGCAGGAGCCTGCCTGGCGGTTCGCCATGCGAGCATAGCT
>NZ_DEXN01000046.1:3548-5746 GCF_002364155.1 Alcanivorax sp. UBA3183 | reverse complement strand
CCATGCGAGCATAGCTCCTACGGCGGGCCGCCGTTAGGGCATCAACGGCGGCAGTTCCTTGTTGAGCTTCATTTTCTCTTTCACCGCATCACCGGTGAGCGCGTAGCCCTGCAGGCTGCCATCCTTGCCACGGAACAGGGCCTGGACGTTGTTGCCGTCTTCCTGGATTTCCCATTCGCCGTTGTCGGCATCTGCCGGCGGGCACACCACCACCGGGCAGGCCGGGGTCTTGATGGTGACCGGCATGACACCGTAGCTCACTGCAGTGGTTTCACCGGCCAGGGTCTTGGCCAGGGCACGGGCGGAGGCCATCAGCGGCAGCACGTAGGGCAGCACGTGACCCTGCACTTCAGCGCAGTCGCCCAGGGCGTAGATATCCTCAGCGCTGGTCTGCAGAGTCTTATCGGTGATGATGCCACGGTTGATGGCCAGGCCGGCTTCCTTGGCCAGGGCAATACGCGGACGCAGGCCGATAGCGGACAGCACCACGTCGGACTCGATACGGGTGCCGTCGGACAGCTCGGTGATCAGCTGATTGTTATCACCGTGGTTCACCGCCTGGGCCAGAGGACCAAACTGGAAGGTCACGCCCAGATCCGCCAGACCCCGGCCGACTGCCGCAGATGCCGGCTCGGGCAGTAGCAGCGGCAGGCAGCGCCCCTGGGGCTCCACCAGAGTCACCTCATAACCACCGTTGGACAGATCGTTGGCAAATTCACAGCCGATCAGGCCACCACCCAGAATGGTGACTTTCTTTGCCCCCTTCAGGGCGGTGCGGAATTTGCCGTAGTCCATCAGATCGTTGACGGAGAACACATCGCCCACAGCATCGCCTTCCAGCGGCGGGGTCCAGGTATCAGCCCCCAACGCCAGCACCAGCTTGCTGTAGTCCAGGTGGTCGTCCGGCAGCAGTACACGCTTGCCGGAGGGGTCGATTTCCGCCACATGCACGTCGGTGCGCACTTCCACATTGAACTGCTCGGCAACCTTTTCCGGCGTGGCCATGCACAGGTCATCAGCGGTTTTTTCCTTGGTAAAACCGGCGGACAGCATGGGCTTGGAATAGTTACGGCCGTCGTCGCTGGTGATCACAACGATGGGCGTTTCCTTGTCCAGCTTGCGGAATTCCTTGACGGTATTAAAGCCGGCAAGGCCGGAACCGATGATGACGATAGGTTGCATGAACAGTCCTTGATTAATCAGTGAACGGGCAGAATGACCGTAGCAGTGGCTCAGATTTCCACCATTTCGAAATCGTCCTTGCCCACGCCACAATCCGGGCAGACCCAGTCTTCCGGCACATCATCCCAGGCCGTACCGGGGGCAATACCCTCATCGGGCAGACCTTCGGCTTCGTCATAGATGAAACCGCACACTACGCATTCCCACTTCTTCATCGTGAACCTCGTCGAATTGGAGTAAGTACTCGCTTACTCTGCTACATACAGGGTGTATCTCGGGGGGCGATAACCTATCGGCGCACGCCCGAAAAATCAATGACATTGGGCACTGGCACGCATTGGCGCCGGGGTCCATTTGCCTGGCCCAAGGCCATTATCGCTTGCCGGCAAGCGCTCGCAGACCGGCGCGCTGCTGACTTGCCCTGAGTCACTGCTTGCGCCATAGTCCTGCGGCCTGCGATGTTGAGAGACCCATGCTGCCTGCCGCCCTGCATCCTGACAGCCTTTGGCGCCCGCTGGAACAGCTGGTGCTGCCGCCCCGTATCCGTGAGTGGATGGCGGATCCGGCGTCCCTGACCCTGCGTCTGAAGCGCCACGGCCAGTTCCGGGTGGAGCCTGGCTACCACGCCATCAGCTTTCCCCGAGCCGACGAACGGCAACTGCTGGACCTGGCTCCCCGGCGGGCGGCACTGATCCGCGAGGTCACTCTGCTGCTGGACGACACCCCGGTGGTGGCCGCCCGCAGCGTTCTGCCCCTGACCAGCCTCACCGGCGCCAATCGCTCCCTGGGCCATATGGGTAGCCGCTCCCTGGGCCTGGAACTCTACAAACGCCCCACCTGCCTGCGCGACCAGGTCTGGGCCCGCCTTGGAAGCCCTGCAGAAGCCATGCCAGTGTGCTGGGGGCGCCAGTCCCGTTTCATCAAACGCGGTGAGCCGTTGCTGGTAGCAGAATACTTTCTGCCGGCACTGTGGGAGAAGGTGGGCGCTACTAGCGTTTCTTCACTGCTGTAGGAGC
>NZ_DEXN01000046.1:0-3373 GCF_002364155.1 Alcanivorax sp. UBA3183 | reverse complement strand
CCTCAAGAGGTGCTCCTACAAGGCGCCTTGAAACTTTCCACTTTCAACTTGAAACTTAACCCCGCCCCTGACAACCGGATGTCCCATGTTTGCCTTCGTTGAACAGCGCTACCCCCAAGCCTGGCCCTATATACAGCTGATGCGACTGGATCGCCCCATCGGTACGCTGCTGCTGCTGTGGCCCACCCTGTGGGCGGTGTGGATTGCCGGTAATGGCACGCCGAGCCTGAAAACCGTGCTGATCTTCATTCTCGGGGTGATCATCATGCGTGCCGCCGGCTGCGTGATTAACGACTTTGCCGACCGGGATTTCGATGGTGACGTGGAACGCACCAAAGGTCGTCCACTGGCCACCGGTGCCATCAGCGCCAAGAAAGCCCTGGCCCTGTTCTGTGGACTGGGGCTGCTGGCCTTTGTGCTGGTGCTGTTCCTCAACGAGCTGACCTTCTGGTTGTCCTTCGGTGGCCTCGGGCTTGCTGTTCTTTACCCCTTCACCAAACGCTTCACCTTCATGCCGCAACTGTTTCTGGGCGCCGCCTTCAGCTGGGCCATCCCCATGGCATTTGCCGCCGAAACCGGGGCAGTGCCGGAAATCGCCTGGCTATTGTATGTGGCCAACCTGGTGTGGACTGTGGCCTACGACACCGAATACGCCATGTGCGACCGGGAAGACGACCTGAAACTGGGCATCAAGAGCACCGCCATCCTGTTCGGCGATGCGGACCGGCTGATGATCGCCATCCTCCAGGGTCTGACTCTGCTGGCGCTGATCATGGTGGGACAACGGCTGGACTTCTCTTGGCCCTGGTACGTGGGCCTGGGCGGCATGACCCTGAGCTTCCTGTTCCAGCACAGTCTGATCCGCTACCGGGAACGCTGGCCCAGCTTCCACGCTTTTCTCAATAACCACTGGGCCGGAGCGTGCGTGTTTGTCGGGTTATATTTCCAGTATCTTTGAGTGGCAAGCTACAAGCTTCAAGTTGCAACGCGACATAGGGTAATGCCACTCGTTAGCCGTGATGACCCGCGCTGAGATTTTTTCTGTTTTTCCTCAGCAGCGCGAAGTGCCGTATCCATCCATCGGCACATGCCCTGAATTGGTGTTATAGCTCGCCTCTTGCTTTTCCCCCAAAAATCCGCCCAACTTGTCATACGGATGTCACAAAAAAGCAATCTAATAGGGCAACATAGATAGACAGGCAAGGAAGGAAAGCCATGTCCCGTAACCGTATTTTGATTGTTGACGACGAGCCCGCTATTCGGGAAATGGTGGCCGTTGCCTTGGAGCTGGCTGATTTTGATGTGCTGGAGGCAGAAAATGCCCAGCGCGGCCACGAAATTATTGTCGATGAACGCCCGGATCTGGTGCTGCTGGACTGGATGCTGCCGTCGATCACCGGCATTGAGCTGGCCCGCCGCCTCAAGCGTGATGAGACCACCAACGAGATCCCCATCATCATGCTCACCGCCAAGAGCGAAGAGGACAACAAGATCCAGGGCCTGGATGTGGGCGCCGACGACTACATCACCAAGCCATTTTCCACCCGCGAGCTGATTTCCCGCATCAAGGCGGTACTGCGCCGGGCTTCCAGCACGGCGGCGGACAAGGCCATTGAAGTGGAAGGTCTCTGCCTGGATCCGGTCAGCCACCGCATCAGCGCCGACGACGAGCCCGTGGACATGGGCCCGACGGAATACCGTCTGCTGGAATTCTTCATGAGCCACCAGGAACGGGCCTACTCGCGCACCCAGTTACTGGATCAGGTGTGGGGCGCCAACGTGTATGTGGAAGACCGCACCATCGATGTGCATATCCGTCGCCTGCGCAAGGCCCTGGCCCCCTTCGGCTACGACCGTTTTATCCAGACGGTACGCGGCACCGGCTACCGTTTTTCAGTAAAATCCGCCAAGGCAGGCTGAACCGATCCGGTTTGCGCTACGCATTGCGCGCAATCAGAAGAGGTGGTGCAATGCGAGTCGGTTACGATTAATGCACCCACGTAGCCGCAACGGGGCGGTGGAAGCGAGATCATGAAAGCCAGTCTGGCCAAGGAAGTAAATCGCATTGTCGGCCTGTTACTGCTGGCCGCTCTGGCGGCGTTAGCGGTGGGCAACATCTGGCCACTGCTGGCAGGCATGCTGGGCTATATCATCTGGAGCACCCGGCAGTTGTTTGGCCTGTACAGCTGGCTGGTGCGCGATGACCATACCGAGCCACCGGACAGCACCGGCCTGTGGGGCGAGTTCTACACTCGCCTTGAACACCTTTTCCAGAAAGAACGCCGCGCCCAGGAAAACCTGCAAGGCATCATTCACCGCGCCCAACAATCGGTGAATGCCCTGGAAGATGTGGTCATCCTCATCGATCAACACGGCTACCTGGAGTACTGGAACCAGGCCGCAGAACACTATATGGGTTTCAATGCCCGCCAGGACCTGGGCCAACCGCTCACCAACCTGATCCGCCATCCGAAATTTACCGAATACCTTAGCCAGGGAGATTTTCGTGACGCCCTGGAAATTCCCTCGCCGGTAGACGACAACCGCATCCTGCAATTTCGCGTCACCGAGTTTGGTGTGGGCGAACAGTTGATGATGGCCCGGGACGTGACCCGGCTCCATCACCTGGAACAGATGCGCAAGGATTTCGTGGCCAACGTGAGCCACGAACTGAAAACCCCGCTGACCGTGCTCAAGGGTTACCTTGAAACCCTGCTTGATACCGTACCGGAAGAACAGTCGCGCCTGCGCCGGGCGCTCACCCAGATGGACAACCAGTCCAACCGCATGGAAGCTCTGGTCTCGGATCTGCTGTTGTTGGCCCGACTGGAAGGCACCGACGCGGACAACCTGAGCCAGGCGGTACCGGTCCACGGCATGCTCAAACGCATGCGCGAAAATGCCCTCGCACTCAGCGCCGACAAGGCCCACAGCATCGAGCTGGACGTGACCGAAGAGGCCCGCCTGATCGCCAACCCGGCAGAGCTGGAAAGCGCGTTCGGCAACCTGATCACCAATGCGGTGAAATACACTCCCGCCGGTGGCCAGATCCAGATTCGCTGGTGGCAGGATGAACGCGGCGCGCATCTGGCAGTGAGCGACAACGGCGTCGGCATTGATCCGGCCCACATTCCGCGCCTCACCGAACGCTTCTATCGCCCGGATAACAGCCGCGTCACCGAGACCGGCGGCACCGGTCTGGGCCTGGCCATCGTCAAGCACGTGATGATCCGCCACAACGGCAAACTGGAAATCAAGAGCGAACTGGGCAAGGGCAGCGTCTTTACCTGTCATTTCCCGGCGGATCGGTTGGTGAGTAAACCCACGGCGGTGGCGGGGTAAAAAGCCAGCGTAGGAGCGCCGCTTGAGGCGC
>NZ_DEXN01000039.1:135544-187031 GCF_002364155.1 Alcanivorax sp. UBA3183 | reverse complement strand
TGCACTTATTATCCGAAACCGCGTTCCATGTAATTGATTACCTCCAGCAGGGAGGCGCCGTAGAACGCTTGCAACAGCAGGAAAGGCAGCACAATCCAGCCCAGCCACAGGGTCAGTAGCCCGAACAGCAGCACTGTCATCAACCAGCCCTGCAGGTTTTCGTTTTTCAACGACCACAGCGGATCCTCGCAACGCTCCAGACGCTGGGCCTCGATGTGCCAGGCGGATTTGACGCTGCCGATCATGGTGCGCGGCAGGAACCGCCAGAAGGATTCACCCATGCGGGCACTGGCCGGGTCTTCCGGCGTGGCCACGTTCTTGTGGTGGCCCTTGTTGTGTTCCACAAAGAAATGCCCGTAGGCCACTGGTGCCAGGGTGATCTTGGCCAGCCAGCGCTCGTTTTTGGTTTTCTTGTGGCCCAGTTCGTGGGCGGTGTTGATGGCGATGCCGTTCACCGCGCCGACACTGAAGACAAGGCCTACCAATCCCCACATCGGCGTTTGTCCCTGGGCTACCAGCCAGGCGCCCATAATGGTGGCGAGATATTGCGTTGGGATATAGGCATAGACGATCAGGCGATAATACTTGTCGTCTTCCAGTTGCGGGACGGCAGATTCCGGCGGGTTGTTGGTGTCGGTGCCGATGACCCAGTCGGCCAGGGGAATGAGGCCGTACACCAACAGGGGGCCGCCCCAGAGCAGGCCGGGCCAGTCCCAGATAAACATGTAGATGAGTAGAAACGACACAGCCAGTACCGGAATGGCGGGGCTGAGTAACCATAGGTAACGTTTGCCGTCATGCCAGTCTGTAAAAGCGGTGGTTTGTTCTGCTGATTTCATGTCTCCACCCTGCATGCAAAGTTATCACTTTGAACCTTAATCGCTGATTTCAACGTGGCGGCAAAGGCTCATGTCATGCGCCGCGATGAAATCACGGTTTCAGTTTTAAGCTATACCCAATATTGCGGATGGCCAAGCCATGGTTTGTATTAACTTGGCAACCTTGCGGGGCTTTTCGCGGAAAGAATTTGCAGTGCGGTGGTGCGAATAAAAAGATTGTTAACGGCGATAAATTACGTTGGGATAGGGAGGGAAAGGAAGCGACACTGTTGCCGCAGAAGAAGCGACAGGGCCGGGTTTTCGCGGATTTTTCGGGAGACAACGGATGGAGAAAAACAGTAGCCACCACGAATTTGATGTGCTGATCATCGGCGCCGGGCTTTCCGGCATCGGCGCCGCCTGTCACCTGCAGAAAGAATGCGCCGGCAAGACGTTTGCCATTCTGGAGCGGCGTCAGGCCATGGGCGGCACCTGGGATCTGTTTCGCTATCCCGGCATTCGTTCCGATTCGGATATGTTCAGCTTCGGCTATGGGTTCCGCCCCTGGAATGAACTGCAGGTGCTGGCGGACGGGCCATCCATTCGCAACTATATTCACGAGACCGCCGATGAATACAGGGTCAGCCCGCATATTCATTATGGTCTGAAGGTCACCGGGGCGGCCTGGTCCTCCTCGGAGAATCGCTGGACTGTAACGGCGGAGCGCGAAGACAGCGGGGAAACGGAAACCTTTCTGTCCCGTTTTCTGATCGGCTGCACCGGTTACTATAATTATGATCAGGGTTATCTGCCGGAGTTTCCCGGTATGGACCGGTTTCAGGGTACCTGCGTGCACCCGCAGCAATGGCCCAAAGACCTGGATTACCGCGACAAGAAGGTGGTGGTGATCGGCAGCGGTGCGACAGCGGTGACACTGGTGCCGGCCATGGCGGAAGAAACGTCGCACATCACCATGCTGCAGCGATCACCGTCCTATATCTTTTCTGTTCCCGCCTACGACAAGTTTTCTGAATTACTGGATCGTGTGTTGCCGTCCGGTTGGGTCTACCGCATGGCCCGCTGGCGTAATATCAAGTTGCAGCGACTGATCTATGTGATCGCGAAAAAGTATCCCGACTTTACCCGCAAGCTACTGCTGTCCAACGTGAAACGTCATGTGGGGAAAGATTTCGACATGACACATTTTCAGCCCGTTTATCAGCCCTGGGATGAACGGCTCTGTGCGGTGCCGGATGCGGATCTGTTCCGGGATTTGCGCGAAGGCAAAGCCGACATAGTGACCGACCATATCGATACCTTTACGGAAAACGGTATTCGTCTCAAATCCGGCCGCGAACTGGACGCGGATATCATCATTGCCGCCACCGGTCTGAACCTGCAGGTGCTGGGGGGAATGAGCCTGTCCCTGGATGGCGAGCCCCTGGATGTGAGTGAGCGGATGACTTACAAGGGCGTACTGATGGAAGGCGTACCGAACATGGCCTGGATATTCGGTTATACCAATGCGTCCTGGACCCTGAAAGCGGATATCGCCTCGGCCTATATTTGCCGCTTGCTCAATTACATGGACGCGGAAGGGCTGACGGTCGTCACCCCGGAAGGGGACAGCGATCTGACCCTGGCAGACAGATCCATCATGGACGCCCTGGCCTCCGGGTACGTGAAACGTTCAAGCCATAAACTGCCGCGCCAGGGGAGACATCACCCGTGGAAGGTGGTCAACCATTACGGCAAGGATAAGCATATTTTACTGGAAGAGCCGGTGGAGGATGGCTTGTTGCGGTTTTCGTGACGGGAGAGAATTAGCTACGAGCTACGAAGTAATCCCACTATTTTTTTTCTGTCTTGTAGCTCGTCCCTGGTAGCTAGAAGCTGATCATCACCCGCAACACTTCTTGAATTTCTTGCCGCTACCGCAGGGGCAGGGATCATTTCTGCCACGCTTTAATGCGCTGACTGAGGGTGTGCCGTCCAGGTAATACCAGTGGCCGTTTTCGCGCACGAAACGCGAGCGTTCTTCGAGTGCGCTCAAGCCCTGACGATCCTTGCTGGTGGCGCAAAAGTGAACCCAGCCAGTATCTCCCTCTTCGCCACTGGCGATGATCTCCAGAGCCAGCCACTGCTGGTCGTCATCCAGGTCCAGCCCGACAGGGCGCTGGCTCAGGTGCCAACTCCGGGCGATGTAGTCGGTATTTTTCAACGCAAAGGCGGAAAACCGCGAACGCATCAACGCTTCCGGTGAGGCTGCCGGCTTGCCCTGGTGGAGGGGCTGGCAACAGTGTGCGTAGTCCAGTCCGGACTGGCAGGGGCAAGCGCTCATGGGGTCTCTCCACTAAAGCAATCGAACAGCGCCAGCAGATCCTGGCGCAAGCGGGGCAGATTCTCGGCCCAGGGATCATTCAGTACCAGCGCATTCATGGCGCCGTTGAGCAATACGGCCAGTCCTTCGGCGCTGCCGGAAAAGTGCAGGGCGCCTTCTTCCATGGCTTCGCGAATGCCCTCACGCAACAGCGGGAAGCTGTAACGCTCGTCCAGGGCCCGCCAACGCTCCTGGCCCAGCACCGAGGGGGCTTCGACGACCAGGATGCGTCGCACATCGTCCCGGGCCATGAAATCCACCCAGGCCAGGCTGCCAGCCTTCAGGGTGGCCAGGCTACCGCGCTGCCCGGCGACGGCTTTCTCGATGGCTGCCATGGCTTCCCGGCTGAGCAGATCGCAAACCGCTTCGAACAGCTCCGCCTTGTTGCGGAAATGGTGGTACATGGCGCCCCGGGTCACCCCGGCACCGGACAGAATGGTCTCCGTACTGGTGTCCGCGTAGCCCTGTTCGGCAAACAAATGGCGGGCGGCATTGATCAGACAGCCGCGGGTCTGGGCGCGACGTTGGGCATTGGTGGCCATGATGTCCTCTTCTGGTTGACAAACAAACTACCAGTTTGTTTTTATTTACTCAAAACAGACTGATTGTCTGTTTTATTCACAAGGAGGTATCAGATGAAGATCAGCGACCGTTACCCCATCGTGGTCACCGAGCATAAAGTGGCCTGCCGGGATTTCTGGCAACAGCATTTCGGCCTGGATGTGCTGTTCGACAGCGACTGGTTTGTGCTGCTGGGGGACGAGCAGCAGGGCAGCGTGGTGGCGTTCATGAGCCCGGATCATCCCTCAGCCCCACCGGGCCCGGAGACCTTTGGCGGGCAGGGACTGTGCCTGGAGATCGAAGTGGAGGATGCCCGTCAGGCGCTGGCGGATTTCCAGGCCAGTGACGGCCAGGTGGATTACCCGCTCAGCGACGAGCCTTTCGGCCAGCGCCGCTTCGGCCTGCGTGACCCGTCCGGGTTATGGGTGGATGTGGTGGAGCAGATTGAGCCGCAGCATGGCTATTGGGATCGGTATATGCAGGCGGTGTGAATGCCGCTGTTGGAGCTTTGCATGCAAAGCGAATCTCAGACCCCGGACCGTCAGAAGCCTTCGCTTTGCGAGCAAAGCGCCAACGAGAGACGGCAAAGCCTACAGGCTGAGCAGGTGCCGTTCGATGGTAAAGACATGGTCGTCGTCAGCGTCCATGTCCCGCAACGCCTCGGCCAGCTGCAGCAGATAATCCCGGTTGCTGCCGCTGGGGCCCTGGCTGGTGGCGATGTGACGGGCAATCAGCAGTTCGTCGGTCTGTCCGAGAAAAGCGGCATTGTCCTCGGTGGCAATATAGACCAGACCGTCCGCCTGATCCCCGTCGGCAAAGGTGAGCTGGGTGCGAAAGCGCAGGTAACCATTTTTCTCCCGATGGTCGAGATGCTCGAACACATCCGGGGTAATCCGGTACGCCATTCCGGTGCAGAGGGCGCCCGGTGTCTGAATCAGGGTGACCACCCGGCCGGGGCGGTCAGGGGTGCCACGATGATCATGGGAGCCCTGCCAGAAACGGCGTGCCCAGTCGCGGATGGTCGCGGGCCGCCGTTCCAGAAAGGGAAAGTCCGCCTTGTAGATCAGCGAACCATAGCCAAACAGCCACACCGGTTGATGTGGGTCCAGAGAATGGCGACGGCGGTTTTCGGCGGAGGTATCCAGCATGGTTTTCTTGATCCCGGTTCGGTGTCTTCACGGTAGCGGCGCTATACTGTTGGCTCAGTCTGAACGCCGGGGAGACCATGAAAGACGTACGCGAAGAATATCATGCCGAGGGCCTTAGCGAAGGGCTCCTCCACGACAATCCCGTAGAGCAGGCCCGGCGCTGGGTGGATGAAGCCATCGAAGCCGGGTTCCCGCTGCCCAACGCCATGACCCTGGCCACGGTCAGTGCTGACGGCCAACCCTCTACCCGGGTGGTATTACTGAAAGGGATCGAAGGCGGCGGCTTTACCTTTTTTACCCATTACGACAGCCGCAAGGGTGAAGAGATTGCGGCCAATGCCAAGGTATCGTTCACCATGTTCTGGCAGCCCTTTGACCGGCAGATGATTGTGATCGGTGAAGCCAGCAAGGTGGATGAAGAGGAATCGGAAAGCTACTTTGCGTCGCGACCCTACGCCAGCCAGATCAGCGCGGCCATTTCCCCGCAAAGCCAGCCGACCAGCCGGGAATGGCTGGAAGCGGAAGTGGAAGCCTTGCAACAGCAGCACCCGGAAGCGCCAGTGCCCCGACCTGCCAACTGGGGTGGCTATCGCATCACGCCCACGGAAATCCAGTTCTGGCACGGTCGGCCAAGCCGACTGCATGACCGTTTCCGTTACCGCAAACAGGCGGACGGGAGTTGGGTGCGGGAGCGGCTCGCGCCGTAAAGATCGCGTTCCCGTAGGAGCGGCGCTTGAGCCGCGAACAGCCGGAAAGTTGCGAGTTACGAGAAGCGAGTTCCGAAGATCAAAAAAGTGTCGAGGTCTGGGGTTCGAAACTCGCTTCTCGTAACTCGAGACTGATTATTCGCGGCTCAAGCGCCGCTCCTACGGGGGCTTTCTGCGGGGCTGCGTCTCCAAATTGTCGCCAACAACGACCCGGACAGATTGTGCCAGATGCTGAACAGCGCACCGGGCAGGGCGGCCATGGCGCTGAAGTGTTTTACGGCCAGTGCCACACCCAGACCGGAATTCTGCATGCCCACTTCGATGGCTAGGGTGCGGGCGCGCTTTTTATCCAGGCGCAACAGCCGTGCGATGCCGTAGCCGCTGGCCAGGCCGAGACCGTTGTGGGCCACCACCGCAATAAAGATGGCAATGCCTGCCTGGGCAATGCGCCCCTGGTTCAGGGCCACGATAATCCCGATCACCACCACAATGGCGGCCACAGAAACCAGCGGAAAGACATCGCGCAGCGGTGCCAGCTGGCGGGCAAAGCGGGTATTGAGGAAACAGCCTACGGTGACCGGCAAGAGCACGATTTGCAGCAATGAAATCAGCATGCCGTCAATGGGCACCGGGATGCGTTCCCCCAGATACACCCAGGTCAGCAATGGCGTGGCAACGACCGCCACCAGGGTAGAGGCAAAGGTAATGGCCACTGACAGGGCTACATCTGCCCGCGCCAGATAGGCGATCACGTTGGACGCGGTACCGCCGGGACAGGCACCCACCAGCACCAGCCCCACCAGTAATTCCTGGGGAAGCTGCAGGGCGATGCCGATGGCAAAGGCGAGCAGCGGCATCAGGCTGTATTGCAGCAGCAGCCCCAGGCCGATAATGCCCGGCTGGCGTAGCACCCGCTGAAAATCCTCCCAGGTGAGCGACAGGCCCATGCCGAACATGATCAGCATGAGCAATGGCACAATAGCGTCTTTGCCGCCGACCAGCAGGGCTGGTTGCCAGTAGGCCAGCAGGGAAAACAGCAGGGCCCAGAGCGGGAACAGTTGGGTCATGCGGTTGAGCATTGTGGTCGCCTGTCAGTGTGCAAGGTGGCCAGTGTAAGCTGTCCACGGTAAAGACGCACAGCAGCAACCCGTCTTTGCCTGCAGGAGCGTCGCTAGCGGCGCTCCTACGACAGAGGAGGAGCGTTGATGATCAGACGGTCAGATAACTCTTAATCAACGTATCGTCCAGCTCGCCTATGTCTCCCTCTGCCACCTTGCTGCCGCGGTCAATAATGGCAAAACGGTCGGCGGTGGCGCGGGCGAAATGGAGCTTCTGCTCCACCAGTAACACGGTGAGGCCTTCTTCCTTGTTCAGGGTTTTGATCACCCGGCCGATCATGTCGACGATGTTGGGCTGAATCCCTTCGGTGGGCTCATCAAGAATCAGTAGCTTTGGGTCCAGCGCCAGGGCACGGCCGATGGCCAGTTGTTGTTGCTGGCCACCGGACAGGTCGCCGCCGCGGCGGTTGCGCATTTCATGGAGTACCGGAAACAGTTCGTAGATGCGATCGGGAATTTTCTTGCTGCGATCCGGGCGGGCCTGCAGGCCGGTTTCCAGGTTTTCTTCCACGCTGAGCAGCGGAAAGATTTCCCGTCCCTGGGGGACGTAGCCGATGCCGGCCCGGGCCCGTTCTTCCGCAGCTTGTTTAGCATAATCGAGTCCATTGAATTCAATGCTGCCGCTTTTCACTGGCAACAGGCCCATGATGGTTTTCAGCAGGGTGGTCTTGCCGACACCGTTACGTCCCATGACGCACAGGCATTCACCCTGGTTTAGTCCCAGATCCAGATCCCAGAGGGTGTGGGATTCGCCATAGTACTGGTTGACGTTGTTCAGTTTCAGCACGGTTTTACTCCGTAACATTATTGCGAAGCCGCTGTAGGAGCGCCGCTTGAGGCGCGAATGCCCAGTTATGTGTAGCGAGAAGCGAGTTTCGAAAGGCAAAAGATTTTCGGTTTTCGCAACTCGTTACTCGTTACTAGCTTCTCGGTACTCTCTATTGTGAGCGGTTTTCGCGCCTCATACTCGCAGAGCACAGAGAGCGGCGCTCCTACAGGGGGCTGTTATTCGCCCAGGTAAACTTCGATGACTTTGGAATCATTCTGCACCTGCTCCATGGTGCCTTCGGCCAGCACGCTGCCCTGGTGTAGCACGGTGACGGTGCTGGCGATGGAGCGGATGAATTCCATGTCGTGTTCGACGATGACCACCGAGTGTTTTCCCGCCAGACTTTTCAGTAATTCGCCGGTACGTTCCACTTCCTGGCGGGTCATGCCGGCGATGGGTTCGTCCACCAGCAGCAGTTGCGGTTTCTGCATCAGCACCATGCCGATTTCCAGCCATTGCTTCTGACCATGGGAAAGCAGCCCGGCTACCTTGTGGCGATCTTCCAGCAGACCCACGGTGGCCAGGGTGTCCTCGATCCAGCTTTTCTGTTCCCCGCTTAATCGGGTGAACAGGGAATGCCAGGGCCCCCTGGGGCCGTTCATGGCCAGTTCCAGATTTTCAAAGGCGGTGTGTTCAGGGAACACGGTGGGCTTCTGGAATTTTCGGCCGATGCCGGCCATGGCAATGTCGGTTTCGCTCATGGCGGTCAGATCCAGGGTCTGGCCGAAGAAGCAGGTGCCGCTATCCGGCCGGGTCTTGCCGGTGATCACGTCCATCATGGTGGATTTGCCCGCGCCGTTGGGGCCGATGATGCAACGCAGTTCGCCGGTCTTGATGTACAGGGTCAGATCGTTAAGGGCCTTGAAGCCGTCAAAGCTGACGGTGATGTCTTCCAGGTAAAGGATGTTCTTGCCGGCACTGGAATCCAGCTGGCCGGGCGCCACGGCACGGGTGCCCTGGCGCATGAAATCGAATACCTGGTCGCGGCGAAAGGTGTCGCGCAGGTTGTCCAGTGCGCTCATGGGGTCTCTCCTTCTGCCGGAGTGTGGTTGTCGTTACCGGTTTCCTTTTTCTGGAACTGTTTCTGGATGGCTGCCCAGCGTTGGCTGACCAGGCCCACCAGTCCCTGGGGCAGGAAGACGGTGACCGCTACGAACAGTCCGCCCAGGGCGAACAGCCAGGCCTCCGGCATGACGCCGGTGAAGACGGTCTTGCCGTAGTTGACCAGGATGGCGCCGATCACCGCGCCATACAGGGTGGCGCGTCCGCCTACCGCCACCCACACCACCAGCTCGATGGAGTTGAGCGGCGAGAATTCCCCCGGGTTGATGATGCCCACCTGAGGCACATAGAGCGCCCCGGCGATGCCGGCAAGAATGGCGCTGACGGTGAAGATCCACAGTTTGTAGTGTTCGGTGCGATAACCCACAAAGCGGGCCCGGGATTCCGCATCCCGTACGGCCATGACAACCCGCCCCAGTTTGCTGCCGGTGATCCAGCGACACAGCACAAAGGCCATGGCCAGAGAGAGGGAGGTCGCCATCAGCAGACCGACGCGGGTGCTGTCGGACTGCAGGGAAAAGCCCAGCAGTTCCTTGAAGTCGGTGAGGCCGTTGTTGCCGCCAAAGCCAAGTTCGTTGCGGAAGAAGGCGAGCATCAGGGCATAGGTGAGTGCCTGGGTAATGATGGACAGATAGACACCGGTAACCCGGGAGCGGAATGCCAGCCAGCCGAACACGAAGGCCAGCAGGCCGGGGACCAGCAGGATCATCAGGGCGGCAAACCAGAACTGATCGAAACCCTGCCAGTACCAGGGCAGTTCGCTCCAGTTCAGGAACACCATGAAGTCTGGCAACTCCGGGTTGCCGTACACGCCCCGGTCGCCGATCTGACGCATCAGGTACATGCCCATGGCGTAGCCGCCCAGGGCAAAGAAGGCGCCATGGCCCAGGCTGAGGATGCCGCAGTAACCCCACACCAGATCCAGCGCCAGGGCCAGCAGGGCGTAGCACAGGTACTTGCCCAGCAGGGTGACGGTGTAGGCGCTCACATGCAGCGGCGAGTCCGGCGGGAAAAACTGGTTGAGCAGGGTGACCACCAGCGTGGCACCCAGCAGTACGCCCATAAAGGTTTTCGCGGTGCGATCACTGAAGGCGCTTTTGAAGGTTGAGTCTCGCATTTTATTCCTCCGCGGCCCGGCCACGTTGCGGGAACAGACCCCGTGGTTTGCGCTGGATAAACAGGATGATGAAGATCAGCACGATGATTTTTGCCATTACCGCTCCGGCGACGGGCTCCAGCAACTTGTTGGCGATGCCAAGACTGAAAGCTGCAGTGAGGGTGCCCCACAAATTACCGACACCGCCGAACACCACCACCATGAAGGAATCGATGATGTAGCTCTGGCCCAGGTTGGGCCCCACATTGGTGAGCTGTGCCAGGGCCACCCCGGCGACGCCGGCGATCCCCGAGCCCAGGCCGAAGGTCAGCGCATTGACCCGCTCGCTGCGAATGCCCATGGCGCGGGCGGTGGTGCGGTTCTGGCTGACGGCTCTGACCTGCAGGCCAAGACGGGTTTTCTTCAGCAGGGTGAGCAGGGCCAGGAATACGGCCAGGGCAAAAAAGATGATGTAGAGGCGGTTATAGGTGAGTGAGAACACCGGGTTGATTTCCAGTGCGCCACTCATCCATTCCGGTGTGATCACGGTGCGGTTCAGGGGCGAAAAGATAACCCGCACGGCCTGTTGCAGAATCAGGCTGACCCCGAAGGTGGCGAGCAACGTTTCCAGTGGTCGCCCATACAGAAAACGAATCACAAAGCGTTCAATCAGAATGCCCACCAGGGCCGACACCACAAAGGCGGCAGGGATGGCGATCAGCAGCGACCATTCGTGACTGTTGGGTAAAAGCTGCTGAATCACATAGGTGGTGTAGGCGCCAATCATGATCAGTTCGCCGTGGGCCATGTTAATCACACCCATGACCCCGAAGGTGATGGCCAGCCCGATAGCGGCGAGCAACAGCACCGAGCCCAGGCTGAGGCCGAAGAACAGGGTGTCGGCTGTCTGGTAGCGTTCGATGCGGGCTTCGATGCGGGCCAGGGCCTTTTCTGCCGCGCGCACTTCCGCCGGGTTGTCGCTGGCGGCGACCCGGTCGCGCAGAGCGTTTTTGGCGGCAGGGTGCAGGCTGCCGGCCAGTGCCTCAATGGCATTCAGGCGGGCGGCCAGATCATCGCCGTTCAGGGTGGCGATATTGAGCGCCACATCGATACGATCCTGTACCCGGGCAACGGTTTCCTTGGCCCGCCGCGCGGCCAGTGCCGAGAGCATTTCCGGGTCGGCGTTGCCGATAAGCTGGCCGGCGGCCTGGTAGCGCTGCTCGCTGTCCGGGCTGGCCAGGTCGCGCAGGGCCAGCTGATTATTGATGACGGTACGCAGGCGGTTATTGATCACCACCGGGCGGGCGTCCCGCGAGCCGACTTGTTGCTGTACTTCCTCGCTGACTGGATCCAGCAGCTGCCAGCCGTCACTGTTCTTGCTGCCCAGCAGAATGGCGCCGCTGTCCCGATGTTGAACCAGGTCGCGATTCATCAGGGCATTGAGCAGGGGCACCACGCGCGGGTGGTCCTGCCCGGCCAGTTGGCGTATGGCGGCTTCCTTGTCATCGAAGCTGCGGCTGGCCAACTGGTTGAGAATATCGTGGAGGCCGGCGTTGGGGGCCGGGCCTGTGTCCGTGGCGTCTTCAGCCAGGACGACATTGCATAACGCTGCCAGCAGCAGGGTGATGAAAAATCGGCCAATCACATGACCCATAACGGGCTCCTTGCAGGCTGGGTGTATTGGAAAAAGCCGGTTATCACCGGGCGGGTTACCGCCTGGTGATAACCGGAGAGGGTAGTGCCTGTTACTGCATGGCCTTGCTGCCAAGGCATTGCTTGGTCTTGGTGTTGTAGTTGCCGCATTGCGTCGGCGCGCTCCAGTCGGAAATCAGATCCTTGGAGCCGGGCAGGTAGTCGGACCAGGCATCGCCTTTCACCAGGCCGTCGGTTTCCCAGACCACGGCGAACTGACCGTCATCCTGGATTTCGCCAATCAGCACCGGCTTGGACAGATGATGGTTTTCGTTCATCACCGCCGTGCCGCCGGTCAGGTTCGGGGTTTCCACGCCGATCATGGCTGCCGCCACTTTGTCGGTGTCGGTGGACTGGGCTTTTTCCACAGCTTTCACCCACATGTTGAAACCGATATAGGTGGCTTCCATGGGATCGTTGGTGACGCGTTTGTCGTCCTTGGTGAAATCGTGCCACTGGGCGATGAACGCATCGTTGCTATCGTTGTAGACGCTCTGGAAATAGTTCCAGGCGGCCAGGTGGCCGACCAGCGGGCCGGTATCGATGCCGGACAGTTCCTCTTCACCCACGGAGAAAGCCACTACCGGAATGTCCTGGGCGCTGACGCCCTGGTTGCCCAGTTCCTTGTAGAACGGCACGTTGGCATCACCGTTGATGGTGGAGACTACCGCGGTTTTCTTGCCCTGGTTACCGAATGCCTTGATGTCGCTAACAATGGACTGCCAGTCGGAGTGACCGAACGGGGTGTAGTTGATCATGATGTCCTTGTCGGCCACGCCCTTGGACTTCAGGTAGGCTTCCAGGATCTTGTTGGTGGTGCGCGGGTACACATAATCGGTACCGGCCAACACGAAGCGTTCCACACCCAGTTCGTTGATCAGGTAGTTGACCGCCGGGATCGCCTGCTGATTGGGTGCGGCACCGGTGTAGAACACATTTTTGGACGACTCTTCACCCTCGTACTGCACCGGGTAGAACAGCAGGCCGTTGAGTTCTTCCACCACCGGCAGCACGGATTTACGCGATACGGATGTCCAGCAGCCGAAGATCACATCCACACCTTGCTGGCTGATCAGCTCGCGGGTTTTTTCCGCGAACAGGGGCCAGTTGGAGGCAGGGTCGACGACCACGGGTTCCAGCTGTTTGCCCATCACGCCGCCCTTCTTGTTCTGTTCCTCGATCATCATCAGAACGGTGTCTTTCAGGGTGGATTCACTGATGGCCATGGTGCCGGACAGGGAATGCAGTACCCCGACCTTGATGGTGTCGGCGGCCATTACCGTGCCGCTGTAGATAATGCTGCCGGAAATCATGATTCCTGCAGTCAGTCGTTTCAGTGTATTTGAAATTTGCATGGCAAAACTCCTTGTCGTGATGCACTTACATCTGTAGTTGCAGACCCAGTACAAAGGTGTCGTTGTCACTGAACAGTTCGTCGTTCCGATCCTGATAGGCCGCGCTGATGCGGGCGTTATGGCTCTTGATGATGTAGTTCAGGTTGAACTCGCTGATGTCGCCCTCGGCGCCATCGGTCACTTCACCCTCGGTATAACGAATCACCGGCTGCAGCTGACCCGGACCGATTTCCTGCGGAAACAGAAAGCCGGCCAGCACGAAATAGCCTTCACTTTCGTCGCCGCCCAGACCGCCAAGGCCGTCGTACTGGTAATAGGCCCCTTCAACGGTGATAGTGCCGGCGCCGGTGTTTTTCTCGAACAGGGCATCCACACTCCAGGCGGAATCGGAACCCTGGCTCTGGCCTACCAGGCCAAGGGCGAGAATGTCCTTCTCTCCGAAGTAGGTGCTGGAGTTGTAATACCCCGGCTCGGGGTCCAGCAGGTTGAGGGTGAGGCGGCCGCTGTATAGCAGGTCGTCATCATCTTCCGCAGGGACCGGGTCTTCCGGACCTTCGGTGACAGAGAACTGCCATTTGAACTGGCCTTCGTTGACCTGGCCCCAGTAGGCAACGCCGTCGTCACGGCCGGCAAAGATAGCCGGGTAGGCTTGTACGGACGGGAAGTTCCAGGTGGTCAGGTAGTACGGCCCGGAAAGGTTGGAACGGTCACTGGCGGGCAGGAAGCGGCCGGCCCAAAGGTTGAACGTGTCGGAATACTCGAATCGGGCAATGGCATCGAGAACCCGCATCTTCTCTTCAACACCATCGTATTCGGTGTTCACGGTCATCTTGATGGTGTCAGTGACCTGGCCGTTGATGTAGAGGCGGACACTGTCCAGGTTGAAATCGCTGGAGCTGGATTCGCCGTCAGGTGCTGCGTTTTCCACACTGGTAAAGCTGGTGCGCAGGCCTCCGCCCACAGAGATATCCGGATCGATATCGGCACTCAGTGCCGATATCGGTGTGATGAGAGCGGCCATGGCAAGCGCGCTCGTTACTGCTTCCTTTCGTAACATGGGTATTCCCCCCATCGATGAATGAAATCGTTGGCTGCTAGTCGTCGTTGTCCGACTCGCCGCTGTGCATACGCGCTTCGTGAAGCATATGCAGTGTTATCTTTCGTACTTCATTGCGGGAACTTTCGATGTGAGCACGGAGCTGAATCTGTGCCTGCTCACAGCGACGATGCTGGATGGCATCGAGGATGGAGCTGTGTTCCTGATAGGTGGCATCAATGCGCGGGGGCTTGGTGAAATCCAGGCGGCGAATGATGCGCAAGCGTTCGGTGAGGTCGTGATGAATGCGTGCCATCTCGGTGTTGCCGGCGGCCTCCACCAGCATTTCGTGAAAGCGTTCATCGAGCCGACTCAGGGTGCTGCCATCTTCCAGCCTTTCCGACTCGGGTACGCACCAGATGCGAATCAGATCATCGAGTTTTGGCGAGTTGTTTTCCTGCTCGCAGATTTTGCGTACCGCGGCGCATTCCAGAATGGTGCGCACATCGTAGAGTTCTTCGAAGTAATCAAAATCAAAGGGTTTGACCTGCCAGCCACTGCGAAAAAGGACATCCACATAGGATTCGCGTTGCAGACGGAAAAGCGCTTCACGAACCGGGGTGCGCGATGCACCCATACGCTCGGCAATCTCATTTTCGCTGAAGCGGTCACCTGGCATCAGGCGAAAATCGAAGATGTCGCTTTTCAGTTGCTGATAGATGCGATCCGCCAGGTTGCTGGATTTTTTGTCTTTGTTCGCTTTCATGGCTTGTCCTCTCAGGCAACCGCTTTCGGATCGATGACCAGTACCGGATCACCGGCATTGATGATGGAGCCGGGCTGACAATGCAGGCCGGTTACCTTGCCGCTGGCATTGGCGACGATTTCGAATTCCATCTTCATGGCCTCCACGATCACCAGGGGTTGGCCTTCGCTGACCTGGGAGCCTTCCTCCACCAGCAGCTTCCAGACGTTGCCGCTGATTTCGGCGCTGATCAGGTGTCCGTCCACTTCACCGATGTCTGCTTTGCTGCCCATCAGCGCGGACTCCACTGCGGCGTCCTCGTCCTGCCAGCGGGCCACTTCCTCGCGGAAGGCCACATCACGGCGGGCATTGAAGTCGGCAATTTCCTGCTCGTTGTTTTTCAGGAATTGGCGGTGCTCGGCCAGGCTGAAGGGCTCTTCGCTGATCTCCACCTGCAGGTGGCCATGGCGGAAGGCGTCGCGCATTTCGGTGAGTTTTTCCTCGCTCACCGGGTAGTAGCGAACCTGGTCGAAAAACTTCAGCAACCAGGGCTCGCCACTGTGGAACTGGGTGTTCTTCAGATGCTTATTCCAGATCGGCAGGGTGCGCCCCACCAGCTGGTAACCGCCGGGGGAATCCATGCCGTAGATGCACATGTAAACGCCGCCGATGCCCACGGTGCCTTCGGCGGTATAGGTGCGCGCCGGGTTGTACTTGGAGGTCATCAGACGGTGGCGAGGATCAATGGGCACTGCGCAGGGCGCACCTAGATACACATCACCCAGACCCAGCACCAGATAGCTGGCGCTGAAAATGATGTCGCGTACCTGATCCGTGGATTGCAGGCCGTTGATGCGACGAATGAACTCCACGTTGCTGGGCAACCAGGGCGCGTCGGAGCGAATGGTTTCCTGGTAACGGGTGACCGCATCAAGGGTGGCGCTGTCTTCGAATGCCATGGGCAGATGCAGCACCCGGGAGGTGACCACCATTTCGTCCACACTGCCGATGCTTTTTTCACGATCCAGCAGGGTCTCGACCAGGGTGGTTTGATCTATTCGTCGTGAGTCGTAATGGATCTGCAGGCTGCGTACCCCGGGGGACAATTCGAGAATGCCCTCCACCGGCGACGCCTTGAGGTTTTCCATCAACGCATGGACTCGCATGCGCAGGGCCAGGTCGAGCACGTTGTCGCCGTATTCGATGAGAATGTATTTGTCGCCGGCCTGCCGGTAGACGATGCGTGGTACATGGCCGTCTGCGTCTTTCTCCGCGAGCATGGTGGCTGACGTGAAAGCGTCGCTGTGGTCGCTGATTTCCGGGTTTACCCGAGGAATGACGCCCAGGTTTTCAATGGATGCATCCTGAGACTCTTCCATGGCTTTGGCTTGGGCAAAGCTGATCGGTGAGAAGCGGATGCTGTCGCCGGGCTTCAACTGGCCCACTTTCCACAGCTCGGCCTTGGCGATGGTCACCGGGCAGACGAACCCCCCAAGGCTCGGGCCATCCTTGGTGAGGATGACCGGGAAATCACCGGTGAAGTTGATCGAGCCAATGGCATATTCGTTGTCGTGAACGTTGGACGGGTGCAGGCCCGCTTCGCCCCCGTCGGTGCGGGTCCAGCTCGGCTTCGGGCCCACCAGACGGATGCCCAGCCGGTTGGAGTTGTAATGCACTTGCCAGTCGGCGCTGAAGAATTCCTCGATGGCGTCTTCGCGAAAGAAATCCGGCGCCCCATGGGGGCCGTACAGCACCTTGATCTCCCACTGTTGCGGGTAGTCCGGGATCAGGCCGTCTTCGGCGGGGTGTGGCTCGGCGACTGGCGCCGGTGTAGGGCAGCCGGCCAGGTGTGGCTGGCAGATGGACAGCACGTCACCCTTGCGCAGGGTTCGACCGCCATGGCCGCCGAACTTGCCCAGCACGAAGGTGGATTTGCTGCCCAGGTAATCGGGCACGTCGATGCCGTTGCGTACCGCAATATAAGTGCGGCAGCCGCTGTCCACCTTACCGGTGCTCAGGGTCTGGCCGGCCTTGATGGTGATCGGTTCCCAGAAGGGCACGGGCACGCCATCCAGTTGCGCCTGGCAGGCGGCGCCGGTAAGCGCTACCACGGTATCGCAATGAAAGGTGAGGGTGGGGCCCACCAGGGTGGCTTCCAGCCCGGCGGCGCTGTCATGGTTGCCGACAATGCGGTTGCCAATACGGAAGGCTACATCGTCCATGGGGCCGGACGGCGGAACGCCGATATCCCAGTAGCCGGCCCGCCCCGGATAATCCTGCACGGTGGTGTAGGTGCCCGGCTCAACGATCTCGAAGGCCAGGGGCGTGTAGGCAAAGGTCTCCAGATAGCGGGTGGAAACGGTGCCAGCGATGACGTTGTCGTCGCGCAGAATCTGACGCAGGTAATCCAGGTTGGTGGCGATCCCCGAGAGGCGGGTTTCTGCCAGGGCGGTCTGCATCTTCTCCAGGGTGTCGGCGCGATCGCGACCATGGACGATGACCTTGGCCAGCATGGGGTCGTAGTGGGGGCTGACCACGGTGCCGGTATCTACCCAGCCATCCAGGCGAATGTTATCCGGGAAGCGAACTTCGGTCAGTTCGCCGGGGCTGGGCTGAAAATCCTTCAACGCATCTTCGGCATAGATGCGCACTTCCATGGCGGCGCCCTGGCTGATGTAGCTGTCATCCAGCGGCGGGCGTTCGCCGCCGGCCAGTTGCAACATCCACTGCACCAGGTCCACGCCGAACACGGATTCGGTCACGCCGTGTTCCACCTGCAAGCGGGTGTTCACTTCCAGGAAATAGAACTCGTCGCGTTCGTCGTCGTAGATATATTCCACCGTGCCGGCGGAGCGGTATTTGACGGTCCGGCCCAGACGCACGGCGCTGGCATGCAGTTGCTCGCGGGTGGCCTGGGGCAGGTTAGGGGCCGGGGTTTCTTCCACCACTTTCTGGTTGCGGCGTTGCAGGGAGCATTCCCGTTCGCCCAGGGCCAGCACGGTGCCGTTGCCGTCACCGAAGATCTGTACTTCCACATGACGGGCGCGGGCCACGAAGCGTTCGATAAAGACACCGCTGTCAGAGAAGAAGCTTTCTCCCAGGCGTTTTACGGATTCGAAAGCGGCTACCAGTTCGCCTTCATCATTGCAGCGGGACAGACCAATGCCACCACCGCCAGCGGTGCTCTTCAGCATCACCGGATAGCCGATATCGAGGGCGGCCTGTTTCGCTTCCTCCAGGCTGGCCAGCAGGTCGGTGCCGGGCGCCAGGGGCACGCCGGCTTTTTCGGCGATGGCACGGGCCTCATGCTTGAGGCCGAACTCGCGCAGTTGTTTCGGGGTAGGGCCGACAAAGGCAATGCCGTTGGCAGCGCAGGCTTCAGCAAACTCGGCGTTTTCGGAAAGAAAGCCGTAGCCGGGGATGATGGCGTCGGCGCCGGTGTCTTTGGCGGCCTGCAGAATCAGATCCGTTTTCAGATAGCTTTCTGCGGCGGTCTGGCCGCCCAGGGATACCGCTTCATCCGCCACGCTGACGTGCTGGCTGTTGCGGTCCGCCTCCGAGTAAACCGCCACCGAGGCGATACCCATCTGCTTCAGGGTGCGGCAGATGCGTACCGCGATCTCCCCTCGGTTGGCGATCAGCACTTTCTTCAACATTACAGGGCTCCGTCTTGTTTCAATGTCGCGATGTAGTTTCTCCAGCCGCCCAGTTCGGTAATGTCGGTGGCGTCGTCGATGGCCCAGGGCTCGCAGATAAACCCTTTCACCCAGCGACCCTCCACGGTTTCCAGGCTGCCAATGCCCAGCGGGGCGGGGATCAGGCCGACAAAGCTGCCGAAGTGTTCGATGGGCATTTGCCACAGCTCAATGGGAATGCTGGTGCCGCCGTCCTTTTCATTGCGGATCAGGCCGGGCTTGGGTGGCACCGTGTTGGCCAGGGCGTAGAGGCGATAGCAGGGTGCGGTGTGAGTGGCTTCCAGCAGCACCGCGTCACGCTCGACCAGCTGACTGTTGAGTGGCATGCCGGTGAGGTGGGCGCCCACTACGGCCACGGTGATGGTGTTGTCATCGTCAATGGTGGTGGGTGTTTGCAGTGCGGGTAGATCCAGTCCGGTGGCGCCGGCCTGCCAGGGCTGGTGTTGTTGCCAGCGTTGTCCGAATTCGGCCAGGGCATGGTCGTGCCAGGCCGGGGCGATCAGGGTGAAGCCACCGGGCAGGCCGTCATCACGAAAGCCACCGGGTAATGCCAGAGCACACAGGTCCAGCAGATTGACGAAGTTGGTCCAGATGCCCAGTTGGCTGTTCAGAGTGATGGGATCGTTGCGTACCGCGTAGCGGGTGTAGATGCCCGGCGCCGTGGGTAGCAGCAGAGCATCCACCTCGGCCAGCAGGGTGTCGGACTGTCGCTTGAGTTCGGCGAGCCGGTATTGGGCGCGGAAGCTGTCAACGGCGGTGAGTTGTGCGGCCGGTTCGAGGATGTCGCGAATAACCGGCAGCACCGCGTCCGGCTGCTTGTGCAGCAGGGCTTCGGTGACGCTGAAACGTTCGGCGACCCAGGGGCCCTGATAGAGCAGGGCGGCAGCATCCTGCAGCACCATGGTGTCCACGGTAACCAGTTCGGCAATGCGGCTGAGGCTTTCCAGTTGCTGCTCCCAGAGCGCTTTCGCCTGGGTGTCACCGAACCAGGGCAGGTCTTTGGGGATGCCCAGTCGGGGGCGGGACGGAAGTCTGGTGCTTTGTCGAGACGGTGCCTGGCGACAGTAGGCATCGCCGCTATCGAACTGGCCGATGATGCGATAAACGGTCTGGGCGTCTTCCACGTTCAGCGCAAAGACGCTGACACAGTCCAGTGTTCGACAGGCTGGCACCACACCTTTGGTGCTGGCGGCACCGCGGGTGGGTTTCAGGCCCACGGTGTTGGTAAAGGCGGCGGGAATGCGTCCGGAGCCAGCGGTGTCGGTACCCAGGGAGAAGGGCACCAGCCCCAGGCTGACACTCACCGCAGAGCCGGAACTGGAGCCGCCGCTGAGGTAGTCAGGGTTGAACGGGTTGGGCACCTCACCATAGGGGGAGCGGGTGCCGACCAGGCCGGTGGCGAACTGATCCAGATTGGTTTTGCCCACCAGAATCGCGCCGGCCTCGCGCAGTAGTCTGACCACGGTGGCGTCTTCCTGCGGCGTGTAGGCAAAGGCGGGGCAGGCGGCGGTGGTGGCAATGCCGGCCACATCAATGTTGTCCTTCACCGCAAAGGGAACGCCATATAAAGGCAGATCCGGGTCGGTCAGGGCGTTGGCCTGGGCAAGCAGAGAGGACTCGTCCAGCAGGTGAATCCACAGGGCACGCTCGCTGTCGTGCAGCCGCGTTGCCAGTTGTTTCATGGCCTGTACCGGGGTGAGGTCACCGCTGCGGTAGGCCGCCTGCCATTGTTGAAGAGTCCAGCCAATCATTCGTTTGCACACCTGGTTGTACACAAGTTGGTATGCGGACTTGTGCAAAGGCGGTGCCAAGCCGATAAAAATATTTTAAGTGGCTGTTTTTACAAAAGTTAAATCTCTGATGGCTGACGTTATCGGCTGCAACCGTCAGGCTGGTATGCGCCACGCTGATGCAGTTGCGCCGTAAGAGTGCAAAAGGTTGCGTGGCGGCAAGTCGCTGCCATTGCCGGTAACGATGGCGGGAAAAGTGAGGTGCTATTTCCGCTTTTGGCCGTGTGTTGGCAGAGTGGATAAGGATGTCGGATCAAACAGGAGGCGTGCATGTCCTCGCGAGCTCTGGTTGTGGAAGGGGGCGCCATGCGCGGCATTTTTGCCGCCGGGGTGCTGGATGCCTTTCTGGAAAAAGATTACCGGGAATTCGATTTTGCGGTGGGGGTGTCCGCCGGTTCTACCAATCTGATTGGTTACCTGGCCGGAGATCATGGGCGCAGTCGGCACATCATTACCGATCACGCCTGCCGTGCAGAGTTCATCAACTGGCAACGCTTTATGAGTGGCGGTCATCTGTGTGACGTGCACTGGTTATGGCATCAATCCTTGCAGGATGTGCCGCTCAGCCTGGGTCGGCACTGGAAGTCGCAGACGCCGTTATGGGTGGTCACTACCTCGGTGGAAGATGGTGCGCCTCGTTACCATCAGGCGACGCCGGATAATCTGAATGAGATCATGACAGCGTCCTGCTCCATTCCTTTTGCCTACAGGCAATTCCCCACGGTGAACGGGCATCCCATGACCGATGGTGGTCTGGGCGATTCCATTCCGGTGCGTTGGGCCTATGAGCAGGGCGCCAGGGATATCACCGTGGTGCTGTCCCGGCATCAGGGATATCGCAAGAAACCCAGTGCGTTGACGCCGTTGCTGAAACCCTGGGTCAAGGATATGCCGGGGTTGTATGCGGGTATGCTCAAACGCTCGCAAGCCTACAATGACGCGCTGGAATTCATCGATAACCCGCCGGCGGATTGTCGGATAACCGTGATCGCTCCGGATCGGGGTTTTCCCGTGAACCGCTTGACCACCAATGGGCAGAAGCTGGAACAGGGCTATTGGCAAGGGCATCAAGCGGCGTCGGTGGCGCTGGGCGAGCAGCCATTAGAAGCGGTGGGCTAACTGGTCGGTTACGCCCTTCGGGCTAACCCACCCTACACCAGTCGGGTAAGGTCAGTGCACGCGCGGCGCTGCGGTCTCGAAACCCGGCGGCTTTCGATTATCAATTTTTAATTGCCTTCACAGCGCCAGGTCCACGCTTCCAGCTCAATGCGTTGAATCCCGCGATGATGATTATCCATCAGAAACACGCGCCGGTCTTTCAGGACTGCCCGGTTGCCATCGGCTTTCTTGACGGCCTTCAACAGTTTCTTTTTGGCGTTGTTTTCAATCCAGGCGTCACTGAAAAACAGACCCTGGAGTTTGCCGCCGGTTTCTATGGTGACGGTATCGCCGGCCTGGCAGCCGCTGGGTGGAGTTTCCAGAAGATAGACCTTGTCGGCCTGGCTGCTTGAGGCCAGTAATAGCAGCGCGATACTGAGCAACCTGCGCATAGTGCTTCCTTTTTTTGTTATTCGCCGCTGGCGCGGCGTGCTTTTTCCACGTTCTCCCGCAGATGTTGCGGGTTGATGGTGCCGGCAATAATACTGCCGACGCCAGCGGTGCCAAGGATCTTGTTCATGCTTTCCTGCACCGGGTCCTTCCCCTGGTTGTGCAGGTGGCCGCTGGCAAAGGCTTTCTTGATCAGGATGCCCTTGTTCCGGGCGGCGGCATGTTCGATCACCGGTAGCTCTTCATGATGGGTCAGGTTGTAGGTGACCATGGCCACGTCCGCCTGGTTGAGGGTGTCGATGCCGCCGGCAACGGTTTTGCTGGACATGCCGGTGGCGCGGATCAGGCCGGCCTTCTTCAGATCGTTCAGTGCATCCAGGGTGCCCATGTTGAGGACATCCAGATCGTTGCCATCGGAATGCACCAGCACGCAATCCAGGTAGTCGGTGTTGAGCCGCTGTAGGCTGCGTTCCACCGAGGTGCGCACATGCTCCGGGGAGAAATCGAAGTGGCTGTCGCCGCTATCGTTGTCGAATTCCTCGCCCACCTTGGTAACGATGACCCAGTGCTGGCGATCCTGGAGCAGTTGCCCCAGTCGCTCTTCGCTGCGGCCATAGGCCGGTGCCGTGTCGATCAGGTTCAGGCCCAGGTCCCGGGCCTGGGCGATCAATTCCACCACCGACTTGTCATCGGGAATGGTAAAGGCGCCGGGGTACTTAACCCCCTTGTCGCGCCCGATCTTCACCGTGCCCAGACCGAGAGCGCTGACGGTTAACCCTGTGTTGCCCAGCGGGCGCATGAAGGACATGAAGACTCCTGAAACATTCTCGCTGTAGGAGCGCCGCTTGAGGCGCGAATTGTACTTGGGAAAGCCGTCGCAAGCAGTTTCGCGCCTCAAGCGGCGCTCCTACAGAGGGTAATTAAAAACAGCGGTGCCAGTACGGCACACCCATGGGCGCCTGTTCCAGCTCTGCCGGTACCGTTAACGGTGCCCCCGGCTCCAGCCCGCTCTCTTCCACCAGTGCCATCACTCTGTCGCCCAGATCCGGGGCCAGGGTGAGTTTGGTGGGCCAGGCGACGATCAGGTTGTGATCGCGGTGGGCGTAGGCGTTGTCCGGTTTTACCAGCGCCTGTTGTTTCGGTTCGGCGCGGGTCACGTTGAGGACGGCGAACTCGGCCTGACTGAAATCGAGCCAGGGAAACAGCTGCTTTATTTCGGCCCGACCGGCGGCCAGTTGTTCCTGATCGCTGCGTTCCACGCCGCGCTCGGCCAGGTCGCCGCCCAGATACCAGACCACCTTGCCATCCGGGCAGTCATGGGTGGTAACGGTGAGCACCGGCTTGTTACTGGTGCCGACGCAGTGGGCGTAAAGGCGGTGGCCCAGGTCGTGTTTCACCAGCAACATTTTCAGCGGGCGTAACTGGCTGTGTTCCTCGGGCAGCAGGCGGGCCTGATGGGCGCCGTCCAGCAGTGCCGGGTTGCCATTGCCAGCGGACAGGATGGTCAGGGCCGGTTCGATACGCTGGCCATTGACGGTCACCGCATTCAGACCTTTCTCTCCCCATTCCAGGGTATCGCGTCCCATATCGAAGGCCAGCAGGCGTTCACGCACCGGCGCGGCCAGGGCGTCGATCAGTGATTCGGTATTGATGACCAGGTCATCCAGCTTGTAGACATTGCCCTTGAAGGCTTTGTCCGCCAGGGCGGAAGGGAAATGGTCCCGCTTCAGTTTTTCGATGCGCCCGCGCAGCATCTTGCTGGCGAAGAAGTTGGTCATGCGCGAGGCCACCGAGCCACTGGACCACATGTGCTGGGTATCGCTGAGCACTTGCAGCTGGCGAAGGTCCACCGGATCGTCGCCGGCCATGGCGGCGCGCCAGCGGTCCGGCATGGTGGCAATGGATTCCGATTCACTGGACAGGTTGCCGCTCAGGGCATACTTGAGGCCGCCGTGGATAATGCCCTGGCTGGCCAGGGTCTGGTCGCCGCCCAGGGTGTCGGTTTCCAGCAGCAGGCACTGGTAACCGGCGGCGTTGAGCCGGTTGATCAGCCACAGGCCGGCAATGCCACCGCCGAAGATCAGAATGTCGGGTTTCAGAGGGGAGTGATTCATGGCTCACCATCGGAGAAAGTTGCCGCTATGCTAGCATAGGCTGCGCTGCGGGCACGCAAGCAGGCAACAGGCATGACCCTGGTTTTCCTGTAGCGTGATGCAGGTAAGCAGTCCTTACATCGAGACAAGAGCGCCTATGCAAACCCTTTACTCCTTTCTTTGGTATTTACTGCTTCCGTTACTGTTTTTGCGCCTGTGGCTGCGCGGTCGGCAGGCGCCGGCCTATCGTCAGCGGTGGAAGGAACGCATGGCCTGGGGATATCGCCCCGCCACCCTGAAAAACAGTATCTGGGTGCATGCGGTGTCGGTGGGGGAAACCCTGGCGGCGGTGCCGATGATCGAGCGGTTGCTGGCGGATTATCCGGATACGCCACTGCTGGTAACCACGACGACACCCACCGGTTCGGAGCGGGTGAAAGCCCTGTTCGGAGATCGGGTGACCCATGTGTATTGTCCCTGGGAATTGCCCACTGCGCTGAATCGCTTCCTGCGTGCCTTTGATCCAAAAACGGTGATCGTGCTGGAAACCGAACTGTGGCCGAACCTGTGTGCGGCGGTGAAACGTCACGGTGCCAAGCTGATGCTGATGAACGGGCGCTTGTCTGAGAAAAGCTATCGGGGCTACCGCAAGCTTCCCCGCCTGGTGCGACCGATGATGGCGCGCTTCGATGCCCTGGCGGTGCAGACGCCGGTGGAACGGGAGCGTTATATCGCCCTGGGTGCCTGGCCGGAACGGGTGCATGCCATCGGCAGTGTGAAATTCGACATGAGCCTGGACGATACGGTCCGGCAGGCGGCGGCGAGCTTGCGTGGGGAGATTGGCGAGCGCCCGGTGTGGATCGCTGCCAGTACTCACCCCGGCGAGGATGAGCCTGTACTGGAAGCCCACCAGGCATTGCTGCAAGTACTGCCCAATGCGCTGCTGGTGCTGGTGCCTCGGCATCCGGAACGGTTCGACAGCGTAGCGCAATTGATTCGCCAGCAGGGGCTCGAACTGGCCCGGCGCAGCAGGCAGGAGGCTATCGCTGCCGACACCCGGGTTTACCTGGCCGATACCATGGGCGAACTGCTTATGCTGTTCGGGGTCGCGGATGTGGCGTTTGTGGGTGGCTCGCTGGTGCCGGTGGGCGGACACAATTTGCTGGAGCCTGCCGGCTGGGGCAAGCCGGTCGTCACCGGGCCCCACCTGCACAATTTTACCGCCATCGCCGGACTGCTGGATGACGCCGACGCCCTGGCTCTGGTGGATAATGCGGATGCCCTGGCCATTGCCTTGCAGGCGCTGTTCCGTTATCCGGAACAACGCCAGCGTCAGGGGCAGGCGGCAGCGGCGGTGGTGGAAGCCAATCGTGGGGCGCTGGAGAAAGGGCTTGAACTGATTAGTGAACAGTTATAGATGGGGCTGTTGTAGGAGCCATGCTCGCATGGCGAACCCCTCGAAATGAGGTGAAAGCACCGCAAAGCGAGAAGGCGTATCCGATTCCTAAAGTGAGATTCGGGGAATGCTGCAACGCCTTTTCCTCGCTTGGGCTCGGTTCGCCATGCAAGCATGGCTCCTACATTGCTCTTTCAGTACCGCGCGTCCGGCACCAGCGCGTCGCTGCGGCCTTCCAGATCCGGCTGGTAGATGTTCAGGGTGTTGGTGTCCGAGAGCCACTGGTTGATGCCTGCCAGGTCTCCCTGCTGAAGGTCACCGGTGGTGGATTTCAGGGTCAGGGAGTTGATGATGTAGTCGTAGCGGGCATTGGCGTAGTCGCGTTCGGCGGCGAACAGCGCCTGCTGGGCGTTGAGCACGTCCACCACATTACGGGTACCTACCTCGTAACCGGATTGGGTGGCTTCCAGGGCTGAACGAGCGGAGCGGATGGCCTGCTTGCGGGCGCTTACGCGCAGGGCATCGGACTCCACTGTGCGGTAGGCGCTGCGGGACTGCTGAATGATATCGCGCAGGGCCTGCTGGTATTGGTAGACCGCAGCATCTGCACGCAGGGCGGCTTCTTTGCGACGGCTGTTGAGGCCACCGCCCTGAAACAGAGGCATGGTGACTTCTACCCCGATCTGTTTGGTGTCGCTGTCCGGGTTGATCCCGGTAGCAAAGCCTGTGGCGCTATTGTCTTCAGGGATGGAGTTGGCGTTCTGGTACTGGGCAACAAATTGAACCTGGGGAAGCTGGGCTCCCAACTGGCGTTTGGCCGTTTTTTCTGTCAGTTCGGAATTATACCGGGCGGCCAGAACCTGGGGGTTTTGGGACTGGGCCTTGTCGATCCAGTCATTCATGTCGGCCGGTTGCGGGCCTTTCATCGGCAGTTCGTCTTTGAGTTCAGAGAGGGTTTCCCAGCGTTGACCGCTCAGCGATTCAAGCTGATCGCGGGCGATGTCATATTGTTGCTGGGCGACAATCAGGTTCACCCGGGTCAAGTCATAGGTGGCCTGGGCTTCTTCCACATCGGTGGCGGGCACCAGTCCCACATCGAAACGTTCCTGGGTCTGTTCCAGTTGTCGGCCGATGGCTTTTTCTTCGGCCTTGGCGGAAACCAGGGTGTCCCAGGCGCGCAGGACACCGAAGTAGCCCTGGGCCACGCGCAGGACAAAATCCTGTCGGGCCTGTTGGAAATTGGCCTGGGCAATATCGGTGCTCGACTTGGCTTCTTTGTAGCCGTACCAGGCATCCATGCGGAACAATGGTTGCGTCAGTTGCACCGTGGTGGTCTCGGTGCCGAATTCTTGGGTGACGCCCAAGTCCTTCAATTCACGCTCTGTGTCATACCGGCCGTAAGTGGCGGAAACAGTGGGGAACAATGCCGCGCGGCCTTGCACCAGCAGTTGCTGGTCCGCGTCCCAGCTCATGCGGGCGGCTCGCCAGGTGCCGTCATAGCTCCAGGCGGCGTTGGCGATCTCGACCAGATCGGCGGCGTGGACGGAACTGGCCAGTGAGGTCAGCATGAGAACGAGGATCTTGGTTGGGCTGCGCTTCATTCTGGTGCACTCTTTCCTGGGTGAGTTTGGTCATTATAGTACTGGGTGGTACAGAAAATTGATACGGCTTCTGTCACACCAGTGTCGCGGTTGTTTGGCCGATAGGCGCTGGCGTATAGTGTCCGCCATCCCTGTCTTTTCCCATGTTTTCCGGAGGCCGACGTGCCAGACGATCAGCGCCCCATCACCGCTAATACGATTGATGAATCTTGCCAGCCTATCGCCGGCTCGCAAAAAATTTATGTTACCGGCTCTCGCCCGGACATTCGTGTCCCCATGCGAGAAATACACCAGAGTCCGACCCCGCTGGCGGACGGAAAGTTCGAGGATAACCCACCGGTTAGCGTCTACGATACGTCTGGCCCCTATACCGACCCGGATGTGACCATTGATGTGCGGCAGGGCCTGGCGCCAATCCGCATGAACTGGATTCAGGAAAGGGATGATACCGAGCAACTGGAGGGTTTGACCAGTGAATACGGGCAAAAGCGCGCCAAGGATCTGAAAACCGCCGGGTTGCGCTTTCAGCACACCCGCGTTCCGCGTCGTGCCAAAGCCGGCAAGAACGTCAGCCAGATGCACTATGCCCGCCAGGGCATCATTACCCCGGAAATGGAATTTATCGCCATCCGCGAGAATCAGCGGTTGCGTGAGCACCGGGAAGCGGGGCTGCCGATGGACCAGCATCCGGGGCAGGATTTTGGTGCCAGTATTCCGGCGGAGATCACCCCGGAATTTGTCCGTGACGAAGTGGCTCGGGGTCGGGCGGTGATTCCGGTGAATATCAACCATCCGGAAATCGAGCCGATGATCATCGGCCGTAACTTCCTCACCAAGATCAATGCCAACATCGGCAACTCGGCGGTGACCTCCTCCATCGAGGAAGAAGTGTCCAAGATGACCTGGGCCACCCGCTGGGGCGGCGATACGGTGATGGACCTGTCCACCGGCGACAATATTCATGAAACCCGCGAGTGGATCCTGCGTAACTCGCCGGTGCCCATCGGCACGGTGCCGATCTACCAGGCACTGGAGAAGGTCAACGGTGTGGCCGAAGACCTGACCTGGGAAATCTTCCGCGATACCCTGATCGAGCAGGCCGAGCAGGGGGTGAGCTATTTCACCATCCACGCCGGCGTACTGCTGCGCTACGTGCCGATGACCGCCAACCGGGTCACCGGTATTGTCTCCCGCGGTGGGTCGATCATGGCGAAGTGGTGCCTGGCGCACCATAAAGAGAGCTTCCTCTATACCCATTTCGAAGACATCTGCGAGATCATGAAGGCCTACGATGTGACCTTCAGTCTCGGTGATGGCCTGCGGCCCGGCTCCATTGCTGATGCCAACGATGAAGCCCAATTCAGCGAACTGCGCACCCTGGGTGAGCTCACCAAGATCGCCTGGAAGCACGATGTGCAGGTGATGATTGAAGGCCCCGGCCACGTGCCCATGCACATGATCAAGGCCAACATGGACGAGCAGCTGAAGCACTGTGGCGAGGCGCCGTTCTACACCCTGGGTCCGCTGACCATCGATATCTCTCCGGGCTACGATCACATTTCCAGTGCCATTGGCGCTGCCATGATCGGTTGGTATGGCACCGCCATGCTCTGCTACGTGACGCCCAAAGAGCACCTGGGTCTGCCTAACCGGGAAGACGTGAAGGAAGGCATCATCACCTACAAGATCGCCGCCCATGCGTCTGATCTGGCCAAGGGACATCCGGGCGCCCAGTTGCGCGACAATGCCCTGTCCAAGGCGCGCTTCGAATTCCGCTGGGAAGACCAGTTCAATCTGGGCCTGGACCCGGACCGTGCCCGGGAATTCCACGATGAAACCCTGCCCAAGCAGGCCCACAAGGTGGCGCATTTCTGCTCCATGTGCGGGCCCAAGTTCTGTTCCATGAAGATCAGCCAGGAAGTCCGTGAGATTTACGGCGATGGCAGGGAGCAGGTGGCCCAGGCGGACGCGGAAGCGGGCATGGAAGAGAAGTCCAAGGAGTTCCGTGAAAAGGGCAGTGCCCTTTACCATGAAGCCAATGAGTGATCTGAAGCCGCTGTTCGGCCCCGATGACGTGGAAGTGCTGGAACGGGATACACCGTTTCAGGGCTTCTTTCGTGTCGATACCTTGACCCTGAGGCACCGGCAGTACAACGGTGGCTGGGGCAAACCGGTGCGCCGGGAGCTGTTCGTGCGTCCGCAGGCGTCGGCGGTGCTGCCCTATGATCCGCGCCGGGGTGAAATCCTGCTGGTGGAGCAATTCCGTGTGGGCGCGCTGGAGTGGCGCCCGTCGCCCTGGTGCCTGGAGTTGATTGCCGGTATTGCCGACAAGGACGGGGAAAGTGCCGCCGACCTGATCCGCCGTGAAGCCATGGAGGAAGCGGGCATTACCCTGGGTGAGATGGAATCCATCGCTGCCTATATGCCCAGCCCCGGTGGCACCAATGAGCGGCTACAGATATTTGTGGGTCATGCGGATCTGGCTGGTGCCGGCGGTATCTTCGGTTGCCCGGACGAGGGCGAGGATATTCGTGCCCTGACCGTGCCGGTGGCAGATATTCCCGAATTGCTGGAGTCCGGTCTGGTAGATAATGCAGCGTCACTGATTGCCCTGCAGTGGTTGCTGTTGCATCGTGCCCGGCTGGATGCAGCCTGGGACGGGGCATGAAACGCCGCGATCGCTACCAGCTGGATTTCCGGGCCTTGATGAGCCAGTGCGAGGAAAACTACGCCCGGATGCTGCCGCTGATGAAGGCCATGGGCGACCGCGACAGTATGGATGTGGAAGTGGGGCATACCCATCACTCCCATACCTTGCAGCTGCGAGTGCTTGAGCGCTCCCCCTACACCACCACCGTACGCCTGGAAGACCAGGAATTGCTGGATGTGCTACCGGCCTCTCGTTTGACCGTGCGTCTGTATCACGATGCGCGCCTGGCGGAAGTCACCGAGGCGCGTCCCTTTCGGCGGGTCAATGCCCGTTATGCCTATCCCAATCGCCATATGCACCAGCGTGATGAAAAAGTGCAATGGAACCGTTTCCTGGCCGAGTGGCTACGTCATGTCCACGACCATGGTCGTGATGCCGGCAACGGCTGGCGACAGCAGGTGACCGGTAATTCCTGAAGGTAGCTGTAAAGAATTGCTAACCATGTCCTGATCTTGGACGTCTTTCCTAGAAAAGTGCCATCATCTTGGTTATAAGTGATCAATGAGCGTTGAGGGAATGCTCGGGAGAGCATTCGGTGCCTCCCAAACGGGAATAATAAATCGAGGACGGGAGCGGGGATCTTGACGCAGCAGTTGCAGCCCCTTCGAGTGGTGCAGTTATCAGACTGCCATCTGTTTGCCGATACACAAGGCAAGCTGTTGGGCCTGAATACCCAGTTCAGTCTGGATAAGGTGTTGGAGCTGATCCGTGGTGAGCAGCCCAGCCCGGACCTGATTCTGGCCACCGGAGATCTGTCTCAGGATGCTTCCTTCGAGTCGTATCAGCGGCTGGAGCAGGCTCTTTCCGGCTTCCCTGCGCCGGTGTACTGGCTGGAAGGCAATCACGACAAGCCCGCCCCCATGCTCCAGGCCCTGGATTGCCATCGCGAGCGGATCAGTCCCTGTGTGCTGGAGATTGGTAACTGGACCATCATCATGCTCGACTCCACCATCCCCGGTGAAGTCCCTGGCGACCTGTTTGACGAAGACCTGAAATTTCTGGATGACGCTCTGGCCAACGCCCGAGGTGAACACCTGATGGTGTGTCTGCATCACCATCCGGTGCCGATGGAGTGTGCCTGGCTGGACACCCAGGTGGTGGGTAGTGCCGAGCAGTTTTTCGCCGTCATCGACCGCCACCCCCGTGTGCGCGCCATCATCTGGGGCCATGTGCACCAGGAATATGATGACCTGCGCAACGGCGTGCGCCTGCTGGCCGTGCCCAGCACCTGCGTGCAGTTCAAACCGAAAAGCGAAGACTTCGCCGTGGACGACAGCAACCCCGGCTATCGCTGGCTGGACCTGTACCCGGACGGCCGCATTGACACCGCCGTCAGCCGGGTGGAGGGGATTACCTTTGAGGTGGACTTCTCGGTAAAGGGCTACTGATTAATTGAAAATGGATAATTGATAACTAAAAACCTCGAATCCTGAATTGATAATGGACAACTTGTCCGGGGCCTGAGAGGCTCTTTCGTCATCAATTATCCATTCTCAATTATCAATTGGCTCTTCATCATGTCGGTTCCCGAAACCTCTCTCATCTACGTTCACGGCTTCAACAGCTCCCCAGCGTCCCACAAGGCGGGCCTGTTGCGAGAGGTGTTCGAACGCGCTGGCTGTCCTGAGCGGTTGCACGTGCCCGCGCTGCCGGTGGAGCCCAAGGCGGCCATGGCGGAGCTGGATGCGGTGATTGCCGGGGCCGGGCCGGTGGCGTTGCTGGGCTCATCCCTGGGGGGCTTCTATGCCACCTGGCTGGCTGAGCATCATGATTTGCAGGCGGTAATCGTAAATCCTGCCGTTCGACCCTGGCGACTACTGGACAAATACACAGGTATCCAGCATAACTATCACACTGGCGAGGCCTGGGAATTCAACCCGGCCTGGCTGGACGAGCTGAAGCGCTATGAAGTGCCGGCCATCAGCCAGCCGGAAAACCTGCTTCTGCTCACCCAGACCGGCGATGAAACCCTCGACTGGGAAGACGGCTGGGACTATTACGGGGACTGCCACCGCTATTGCGGCTTGGGTGGCAGCCACGGCTTTGATAACTTTGACGCCTTCATTCCGCTGATACTGCGGTTTTGTGGTATTGAAATACACGCCTGATGCCCGAGGCCAGACGCCAGACGCTTGATCCTGCCAAGCGTTCAGCGTCTGGCGTCATGCGTCTGGCGCTTCTGGAAACTCTATGGCCAATACGTATACGTCCGAAAATATTGAAGTGTTGTCGGGCCTCGACCCGGTGCGCAAGCGTCCGGGGATGTACACCGATACCTCCCGCCCCAACCACCTGGCCCAGGAAGTCATCGACAACTCGGTGGATGAAGCCCTGGCCGGTCATGCCAAATCCATCAAGGTCACCCTGCTGAAAGATGGTGGCGTGGAAGTGGAAGATGATGGCCGCGGCATGCCGGTGGACATGCACCCGGTGCAGAAGAAGCCCGGGGTGGAAGTGATCCTGTCCACGCTGCATTCCGGCGGCAAGTTCTCCAACAACAACTACCAGTTCAGCGGTGGTCTCCATGGCGTAGGCGTGTCCGTCGTCAATGCCCTGTCCACCAAGCTGGAAATTCTGGTGAAGCGGGACGGCCAGCTGCACCGGATGGAATTCGGTGACGGCGAAAAACGCAGTGACCTGGAAGTGGTCGACACTGTTGGCAAACGCAACACCGGTACCATTCTGCGTTTCTGGCCAGACGCCAAGTATTTCGATTCACCGAAGATTTCCGTTTCCCGACTCAAGCATTTGCTGCGCGCCAAAGCGGTGTTGTGCCCGGGATTGCTGGTCACCCTGGACAACCAGGTCAGCGGTGAAACGGATACCTGGCAATTCGCTGATGGTCTGATCGAATACCTGCTGGAATCCGGCCGTGGCTGGGAGCGGGTACCGGGTGAACCCTTCAATGGCGCCATGAGTGCGGAAACCGAAGCGGTGGACTGGGCGGTGATGTGGCTGCCGGAAGGCGGCGAGCTGGTGCAGGAATCCTACGTTAACCTGATTCCCACCCCCCAGGGCGGCACCCATGTAAACGGTCTTCGCTCTGGCTTGCTGGAAGCCATGCGCGAGTTCTGTGAATTCCGCAACCTGTTGCCCCGTGGCGTCAAACTGACCCCGGAAGATATCTGGGACCGGGTTGCCTATGTGCTCAGCGTCAAGATGCAGGACCCGCAGTTCGCCGGCCAGACCAAGGAGCGTCTCAGCTCCCGGCAGACCGCCGCGTTCGTGTCTGGTGTGGTCAAGGATGCCTTCTCCCTGTGGTTGAATCAGCACACCGACGAGGCAGAGAAGCTGGCGGACCTGTGCATCAACAACGCCCAGAAGCGTCTGCGCGCTGCCAAGAAAGTCACCCGCAAGAAAGTCACCAGTGGCCCGGCATTGCCCGGCAAATTGGCCGACTGTACCAGCGATGATCCTTCCCAGAGTGAAATCTTTCTGGTGGAAGGGGACTCGGCGGGCGGTTCTGCCAAGCAGGCCAGGGACCGGGTCTACCAGGCCATCATGCCTCTGCGCGGCAAGATCATGAACACCTGGGAAGTGGACTCCGCCGAAGTGCTGGGCAGCCAGGAAATTCACGATATCGCCGTGGCACTGGGTATTGAACCGGGCAGCGATGATCTGAGCGCCCTGCGTTACGGCAAGGTGTGCATCCTTGCCGATGCGGATTCCGACGGCCTGCATATCGCCACCCTGATCTGTGCTCTGTTCCTGCGCCACTTCCCGGCACTGGTGAAAAACGGCCATGTGTTTGTGGCCATGCCACCGCTGTACCGCATCGACGTGGGCAAGGAGGTTTACTATGCCCTGGACAAGGAAGAGCGTGCAGGCGTGCTGGACCGTATCAAGGCGGAAAAGAAGCGCGGCAAGGTCAACGTCACCCGCTTCAAGGGCCTGGGTGAAATGAACCCGCTGCAATTGCGTGAAACCACCATGGCGCGAGATACCCGCCGACTGGTGCGCCTGGATGTGACCGGCGGCGACGACACCCACCAGCTTATGGATATGTTGCTGAGCAAGAAGCGCGCCTCCGATCGCAAAATCTGGCTGGAAGAGAAAGGTAATCTGGCGGAGATTTGAGTGGCAAGTTGAAAGCTTCAAGTTGCAAGGCGCGGAACAAAACGTACAAGCCGGCAAGGTCGTGCACGCGAACCATCGTTAATGGCCAGCGCGAAACGCATACCGTCCAGCGAACAACGACACGGCCTCGCGTTGTAACTTTCAACTTGAAACTTGCAACTCCTTGCGCCGAAAAGAATGTATGGCCTATCGGCACTTACCGGTGCTGGGTAAATAAGAAGGCATTGAACAAATGGCTGATGAATTTGAAAGTCTTCCCCTAAGGGAATACACCGAAAAAGCGTACCTGGATTATTCCATGTACGTGATTCTTGATCGGGCCTTGCCCAATATTGGTGACGGTCTGAAACCGGTGCAGCGGCGTATTGTTTACGCCATGAGTGAGCTGGGGCTGAAGGCAACCTCCAAGTACAAGAAATCCGCGCGTACCGTAGGTGACGTACTGGGTAAATATCACCCCCATGGTGACTCTGCCTGTTACGAGGCCATGGTGCTGATGGCGCAGCCATTCAGTTATCGCTATCCGCTGGTGGATGGTCAGGGTAACTGGGGGAGTGCAGATGACCCGAAGTCGTTTGCTGCCATGCGTTATACCGAATCCAAGCTGGCTCCTTATGCGGAAGTGCTGCTTGCCGAGCTGGGCCAGGGCACGGTGGAATGGGTGCCCAACTTTGACGGCACCATGGACGAGCCCAAGCTGCTGCCGGCGCGTTTGCCCAATGTGTTGCTCAACGGCACTACCGGTATCGCGGTAGGCATGAGCACCGATATTCCGCCGCACAACCTGCGTGAAGTGGCCAACGCCTGTATTCATCTTCTCAAGGACCCGGGTGCGTCACTGGACGACCTGATGCAGTACATCAAGGGGCCGGACTTCCCCACCGAGGGGGAGGTGATTACTTCCCAGAACGACATCATCCGCATGTATGCGGAAGGGAAGGGGTCGCTCAAGCAGCGTGCCGTGTATGAGCGCGAGGAAGGTGACATCGTTGTGACTGCCTTGCCCTACCAGGTGTCCGGCGCCAAGGTGCTGGAACAGATCGCCGACCAGATGCAGAAGAAAAAGCTGCCCATGGTCAGTGATCTGCGCGACGAATCGGATCACGAAAACCCCACGCGTCTGGTGATTACGCCGCGTTCCAACCGGGTGGATACTGCCCAGTTGATGAGCCATCTGTTTGCCACCACGGATCTGGAAAAAAATTATCGGGTGAACCTGAACATGATCGGCATTGATGGCCGGCCGCAGGTAAAAAGCCTGGATATGATTCTCAACGAGTGGCTGCAGTTCCGCATGGTCACCGTGCGCCGGCGTCTGCAGCACCGTCTCGACAAGGTGCTGGAACGTCTGCACATCCTGGAAGGTCTGCTGGTAGCCTTCCTTAATATCGATGAAGTGATTCATATCATCCGCACCGAAGACGCACCCAAACCGGTACTGATGGAGCGCTTCGGGATTTCCGATCGCCAGGCAGAAGCCATTCTCGACTTGAAGCTGCGCAATTTGGCCAAGCTTGAAGAAATGAAGATCCGTGGCGAGCAGGACGAGCTCAACGAAGAACGTGAGTACCTGGAAACCACTCTGGGCTCCATGGCGAAAATGAAAAAACTGGTGGCCAAGGAACTGCAGGAAGACGCCGACAAGTACGGCGACGACCGTCGTTCGCCGCTGGTAGAACGTGATGCAGCGTCGGCTCTGGATGAAACCGATCTGGTCAGCGCCGATCCGGTGACCGTGGTGCTGTCCGAGAAGGGCTGGGTGCGTTCTGCCAAGGGCCATGAGGTCGATGTGGCCGGCCTCAGCTATAAGGCTGGGGACAAGTACAAGGCCTCGGCCCAGGGCAAGTCCAATCAGCCGGTGTGCTTTATCGACAGCACCGGTCGCAGTTATTCCCTGCCGGCCCATACCCTGCCCAGTGCCCGTGGTCAGGGCGAGCCCCTGTCCGGTCGGGTCAGTCCTCCGTCCGGGGCCAGCTTCATGGCAGCGGTGATGGGCAAGGACAAGGATGCCTATCTGATGAGCACCGATGCCGGTTACGGTTTCGTGGTGCGCTACGGGGATCTGCTGGCCAACAAGAAGGCGGGCAAGACGGTGCTGTCGGTACCCAAGGGGGCCAAGGTTCTGCCGCCGAAACCGATTGCCTCCACCGACGATGATCTGATTGCGCTGGTTTCCAACGAGGGCCGTCTGCTGGTGTTCCCGGTGAAGGAATTGCCAGAAATGGCACGGGGCAAGGGCAACAAGATGATGTCCATCCCTGGCGCGCGGGTGGCGGATCGGGTTGAGTTTGTGCAGGACATGCAGGTGCTGGGGCCGCAGGATGCGCTCACCATCCATGCCGGCAAACGTCATTTGACTCTCAAGGCCAGCGATCTGGAGCACTACTACGGGGAGCGGGGCCGCCGTGGCGCCAAGTTGCCACGTGGATTCCAGAACGTGGACCAGATGGCCGTGGAGCGTAAAGGCGAGTAGCGCTTTTTACCGGTGAACAAAAAGCGGCACGCTCAACAGCGTGCCGTTTTTTTGTGTCCCGGTTATCGACAGTCTCAAGCTGTCGACAACCGGGACGGGTACACAGACTTGCGTGATGGCGAGAACCGGGTTTAATACACTCTCTGAGAGGAAAAAGAGTAGGAGCATCGTCATGGCTGCCACGATCACGGGCGTTATCACCGCACTATTATTGCTGCTCAATACTCTGATACTGATTGGCCCCATGATGCTGGTGGCGCTACTCAAGGTGATTCTGCCAGGCTCGCGGGCACGCCAGATCTGTTCCTCGGTAGTCATGGCTATCGCGGAAACCTGGGCCGAGATCTGCAAGGCCATCTTTGCGTTGATGACACCCACCCAGTGGGAGATTCGTGGTGTGGAGGATTTGCGCGGTGACACCTCTTATCTGGTGGTCAGCAACCATCAGTCCTGGGTGGATATCCCTGCGTTGATTCAGGCGTTCAATCGCCAGACGCCTTACTTCAAGTTCTTCCTCAAGAAAGAGCTGATCTGGGTGCCGTTTCTGGGGCTGGCATTCTGGGCGCTGGATTACCCCTTCATGAAACGCTACAGCAAGGCGTTTCTGGAGAAATACCCCCACCTCAAAGGCAAGGATCTGGAGATCACCCGGCAGGCCTGTGAAAAATTCCAGGGCATACCGGTGACGGTGGTGAACTTTCTGGAAGGCACCCGCTTTACTGCTGCCAAGCATGATAACCAGCAGTCCCCCTACCGGCATCTTCTCAAGCCCAAGGCTGGTGGTGTGGCCTTTGTGCTGGCCGCTTTGGGTGACAATCTGGATGCCATACTGGATGTGACCATCCTCTATCCGGCAGGGGCGCCACCGGGGTTCTGGGATTTGTTATGCGGCCGGGTGGATCGGGTCGTGGTGGATGTACAGACTCGCCCCCTGGAGCCGGCGCTATGGCGTAGCGATTATCAGGAAGACCCGGTTTTCCGGGCAGAAATGCAGCAGTGGGTCAGTGATCTGTGGGCGCAGAAGGACGCGCGACTGGTGCAGATGGCAGAACAGGAAAGCGAGGGGAGTGCACAACCCGCTGAGCGCGCTGGTAGCGAGTAACCAGACTTAACTGAGAGAGGCATTGTCCCTGCCTCTGCAGAGGCCAGGGTCAATGCCTTGTCGGTGACAGTCCGTTAGAAACTCAGTGAGGCCGCCAGATAGGGGCCGCCCATATCCAGGTCCGCATCCAGGTCGCTGACATCATCCAGCTTCAGGTCCATGTGCTTGTAGCCCAGCTCCACGCCAAGCAGGAAATCCGAACGCCAGCCGATACGAGCGGTCAGATCCCGCAAGGTGTTGCCGTCGTAGCTGATCGTATCGATCTCGCCACCGACATAGACGCCAGGCACCGGCAGGTTGAGTCGGCCAGAGGCATGCAGCATGGGCAGGGTCTCGTCGAAGTTCTTGGTGGTGCTGACCAGCAGGTTGTCCAGGTTGATGCTGCCCTCGATCTTGCGGACGGTCACCCCCAGATTCACTTTCAGGGCATTATCCAGCGGTGTGTAGTAGAGCGTGCCGTCGAGGATATCCAGATCGATATCGGTTGCGACCTCGGTGGTAGCCAAAAATGTCCGGCCATTGAAGGTAATGTTGCGTTGCAGGCGATTACTGGCGTCATCTGAGAGATCCAGGCTGCGCACCCGCACATTGGGAATCAACGGTACGGCATGTTCCACGCCGAGATAGAGTACCTGCTGGTTGGCTTCATCAAAGCCCAGATCATCCTGCATGCGGATATCTTCACCACCGGAGGCCACTGTGCCCTCAAACTCGGTGTCCCAGCTATAACCGCCGCCATAAACGGCAATACCTGGTGCAGACCAGGCCAGGGGGGCGGCCAGTAAACCGGCTGCCAGGAGACTGATGCGTTTCATGGAAACTCCTGCTAGTGAGTGAAAGGTCAGTATTGCAGGTCTACAAGGGTGTCACCAAGTCCACAGGGATTCTGGTACCATGCCCACAACAATGACGATTCATTCGCCGGGGCTCGGCAGGTTAGGCCCTGCTCCTGCTGACAGTGACCTATGTTTCTAGATGAAATGCCCGGGACGTTCCGCTACCCGGCACCGGAAGATGCACAAGACAAAGACCTGCTGGCGGATATCCAGCGCAAGGGATGGCACCATTTTGCGGTGGCCGGTGGCGATGGTCAGCCTGGTTTCACGTTCAGTGTGGGGCATTTCCTCAATCTGAATCACCCGGAACTGATCGTGCTGGGGCTCAAGGATTCCCTGGCGAGCCGCCTGCTGGACAGTGCCGCCGTGCGGATTCGTGGTCTGAACAAGCCCTATCAGCCATATCGCCTGTATAACGATATCGCCGATGGCCTGGAAGTCATGTTTCTGCCGGTGGCCTTCCCGCATTACAAGGAATACCTGGGCTTCGCCAACTGGTTCTACCAGAGCCTGCCTGCGCCGTACCCGGCACTGCAGATGGTGTGGCCCGATACCAAGGGCGTGTTCCCCTGGCAGCCTGGCTACGATGCCCGGTTCCACCGTGCCCAGCCGCTGCTGGGGGTGCCGCCTGCGTCCCCGTTAACCCAGAATCGCCGTTGAGTTCGGAGAGCAAGATGGCCAATTCCCTGCAAGAACAATTGATGAAAGCCGGTCTGGCGGACCAGAAGAAGGCCCGTCGCGCCAAGCAACAAAAACGCCAGGAAGCCAACCAAGCCAAGCGTGGCGAGATTGAGCTGGAGGACCCGGCCGAGCGGGCCCGACGCCAGCGCGAGGAAAAGGCCGAATCGGATCGCCAGCGTGAAGCCGCCCGCAAGGCGGAGCGCGAGAAAAAGGAAATCGCCGCCCAGATCAAACAGATGATCGAACAGAGTCGTCTGGATCGACAGCGTGGCGATGTGGCCTACCAGTTTGTGCAGGACAAGAAGATCAAGAAGGCCTGGGTCACCGCCAAGCAACAGGCTCAGCTTGAGCGTGGCCAGATCGCCATTGTGGCCCTGGGCGACGGCTATGAGCTGGTGCCCACGGTAGTGGCAGAAAAGATTCGCCAGCGTGAGGAGTCTGCGGTACTGCTGCTGAACGAGCGAGGCAATAACGCCGTGGACGAGGATGACCCCTACAAGGACTTCCCGATCCCCGACGACCTGATGTGGTAGCGCGCGCAGCGCCAGCTACGAGCTACGCTCGATTGGGTTGAAATGGTCTGGAAAGTTCCTAGGACCTCGGTATTCCTACGAAGCCACTGTAGGAGCGGCGCTTGAGCCGCGAACCTTGCGTAGCAAGGAAATCGCCCGCAGGGCGATCAGGAATTCCAGAACTCGACAGGTTTCACAAAATCGAACCTGAAACATGAGCGCACACCCACAGCGACCCGCACCCTTACAACAACCAGGCCCGAACCATGACCGCATCTCCCACTCTTGGCGCTCGCCACTCCCTGGAAATTCTCAAACCGATCCATAACGGGCTGCTACTGGATGGCGGTTCGTTGGGGGAGGTGCTGTTGCCGTCCCGGGAAGTGGAAGGCCAGAATCTGGGCCCCGGCGATAGTGTGCTGGTCACTCTATACAGCGATGGTCAGGGTCGGCCCATGGCCAGCCTGCGTGCCCCTCGCGCTCAGCATGGTCAGGTGGCGTCCCTGAAAGTGGTCTCCACCAGCAAGGTGGGGGCCTTTGTGGACTGGGGCATGCCCAAAGACCTGCTGCTGCCCTTCGCCGAGCAGAAGGGGCCGGTGCGCGAGGGAGACTGGGTACTGGTGATGATCACCACTGACCGGGAAGGGCGGCTGCTGGTCAGTGCCCAGTTGGACCGCTTTCTGGACGATACCAGCGACGATTACCAGCAAGGTGACGAGGTGTCTCTGGTGGCGGCCCATGCCACCGATCTGGGCTACAAGATGGTGGTGGATAACCGCTCCTGGGGCATGATTGCCAAGCAGGAGTTGCGCGCGCCGCTGCGGCCGGGTCAGCGGGTTACCGGCTATGTCCAGCGCCTGCGCGAGGACGGCAAGATCAGCCTGTCACTGAACCCCCCCGGAGCGTTGAAGAGCGAAGGCTTGAGTGAGCAGATTGTGGCTGCCCTGGAAGCCGCCGGTGGCGAACTGCCGCTGGGTGACAAGAGCAGCCCGGAAGCTATCTTTGCCACTTTCCGTTGCAGCAAGAACGCCTTCAAGCAGGCCATCGGTGGGCTTTATAAAGAACGCCGCATCGTCATCGACAAGCAATCCATCCGCCTGACGCCGCAGGACTGAGCCGGCGTCTACCCGGTATTCAGGGACTCCCCAGGGTGGCGCCAGTCACCAAGGTCGAATTCATCGCGGCCAGGATTCAGGCATCATGGCCTGAATAGTCGGAGTCTCTACGCATGTTGTTAACCCTCTATCTGATCGGCATCACCGCCGAAGCCATGACCGGTGCCCTGGCCGCGGGGCGCCTGCGCATGGATCTGTTCGGTGTAGTGATGGTGGCCTGCGTCACCGCCATGGGCGGTGGTTCGATTCGTGATGTGCTGCTGGGGCATTATCCCCTGGTCTGGGTGGCCCATCCGGAGTATCTGGCACTGACTGCCATGGCGGCCCTGGTCACCACCTGGGTGGCACCGTTGATGCGCCGCTTGCGGATGCTGTTTCTGATCCTGGATGCCATGGGCCTGATGGTGTTCACCGTGATCGGCGTGAAGGTGGCGCTGGATATGGGATTGGCAGCGCCGGTGGCGATTTTGTCCGGGCTGATTACCGGCATCTTTGGCGGGGTGATTCGCGATCTGCTCTGTAACCGGGTGCCGCTGGTGTTCCAGAAAGAGCTTTATGCGGTGGTTTCGCTGGGGGCAGCCTGCCTGTATCTGCTGTTATTGCACTGGCAGTCGCCGGTCTGGTTGGCCACGGCGGTGACGTTGGCGGCAGGCTTTATGGTGCGCCTGCTGGCGATTCGTTATCAGTGGCATCTGCCGCGTTTTCATTACAACGTACCGGAAGACTGAGAGCGTTACTGCCAGTTCATCGTCGGGTGCGTTTGTTTCTCACCGAGCAGGGCGCCAAGCTGGTCAGCAACGGGCAGCGAATCCGCGAGCAGGCGTTTGCCTCGCTGCTGCAGAACCTGGATGGGGTGGAGCGTAAACAGTTGCTGCAGCTACTGGAAAAATGTTTGCCGGACGGGTCATAGGCTTGCCATAAACTGTTGGTCCTGATGTCCCGGAGCCGGTAAGGTTTGTCGCTGCTACAGGAGCAAGGAAGTGCAATCAATCATCAAGGAGCAGGTATGAATACGTTTCGAATCGGGGTTTTGGGTGTGTCCTTCTGTCTGGTGCTGGCGTCTCCGGCGCAGGCTTTCGATCTGAAGAAGATGACGGACTCCGCCAATGCGGCGGTGGACAAGGCTTCCGAGAGCGCCGATGCGGGCATCAACAAGGCGTCCGAGACAGCCAACGATGGCATCAACAAGGCGGGTGACTCTGCCAACAGCACGCTGGATAGCGTCAATGGCGGCATGGCCGTTTCCGGTGAAGCCAAGGCACTGGTCGATTCCCTGTCCACGGACCTGGACGTGTCCGGTCAGCAGGCCGCAGGCGGTGCCGGTGCCTTGCTGGCCATGGCACAAAGCAACCTGTCCGGTGACCAGTTCAGCGGTGTCCTTAACAAGGTGCCGGGGCTGGAATCCCTGCTTGGCGGCGGAGAAGGCGGTGGTGTGGCGTCGTCCATGCTGGGCAATATTTCCAGCATGCAGGGTGTCACCAAGGCGTTCGGCGCGCTGGGTATGAGCCCGGAGATGGTCAGCCAGTTCGCGCCGAAAATTCTCGGCTTTCTCGGTGACAAAGGCGTCACCGGTCAGGTGCTGAATAGCCTCAAGGGCTTGTGGGGCGTCTGATCGTCGCATCCATCTTGACGGTCTGCTGGCGATGTCACAGCTAGAATACTGATTTTGCCAGGGGCGTATTGATGGATTCCTTGTCGCAGGTTGTTCTGGGTGCCTCGGTGGGCGGTGCGGTCATGGGCCGCACGCTGGGGCGCTCGGCATTACTGGGTGGTGCCTTGTTGGGCACCTTGCCCGACCTGGATGTTCTTATCGACTATGGCGATGCGGTGGCCAACTTCACCGAGCATCGCGGTTTCAGCCATTCCCTGCTGGTGTTGCTACCCGCCTCGTTGTTGCTGGCCTGGGTACTTCAGCGCTGGCGTCCGGCCATCAGCCTGTGGCGCTGGTGGGCCTTCACCGGTCTGTGTCTGCTGACCCACCCGTTACTGGATTCCTTTACCACCTATGGCACCCGCCTGTTCTGGCCGCTGGGTGATCCGGTGGCAATCAGCAGCATCTTCATCATTGATCCGCTTTATACCCTGCCGTTGCTGTTTGCTGTGTTGTGGGCCCTGTGGCGGCCGCCGGCCAGGACGGCGCTGGCCACCGGGCTGACGCTGTCTTCCCTGTATCTTTGCTGGAGTATGATGGCCCAGCAATGGATGACACAGCGGGTCATGCCAGTGCTGGCGGAGCGGGGGCTGGATCAGGCGCCCCGCCTGGTGCAGCCCATGCCGTTTTCGACCCTGCTGTGGCGGGTAACGGTGCTGGGTGAGCAGCAGCGACTGGAGATTGTCACCGGGGTGCTGGATAGCGGCGATGCCCTGACGGTTGAAACCTTCCCCCGCTCGCCGCAGGACTATGCCGAGGCCATGCAGGTGCCGGCGGGGCGCAAGCTGGCCTGGTTTACCAGGGGGTTCATCGATGTGGAAGCCGGGCCAGACCAGTTACTGGTCACGGATATTCGCCTGGGGGTACCGGGTTTGCACCCCTTTCAGTTTGTGCTGGCCGAGCATAAAGACGGTGGCTGGAAGGCTTTGCCCAGCTATAAGCTGCCGCGGCCAATGGCCAACCCGCAGGCCTGGCCGGCGCTGCTGGACCGGACCCTGGCCCGCCAACCGATTCTTTGCCTGACCACCCTGGAAGCCTTGCCGGCCGGCAGCGCCTGTCCATCGGTGATGCCCTGACGCCCGACCCCGCTCGGCAACAGTGGTGATTACCCGGGATGATGGGGGAGTGGTGGGGAGTTAACTGTTGCGCGTGAAAAGAGAGGTTTGATCTGTAACGCAAGAGGCCGCGCCCATGGTTTGAGCGCGGCCTCTTGCGTTGAAAAAAACAGCACAAACAAATCGCGTCGCTGTTAACTATTCAATGTTAACTGTTAACTACTTTCCCATCCCGCCAACACCAACTTGCCAATCGTCTGCCCACTCTCCAGTTTGCGGTGAGCGGTCTTCAGGTTGTCGGCATTGATCGGGCCCAGGCCCTCGCTGAGGGTGGTCTGGATGGTGCCGCTGTCTACCAGGGTGCGCAGCTGGTCGAGGATGTCGCCCTGGCGTTGCATGGTGGCGGCGAACATGGCGCGGGTGAACATGAACTCCCAGCAGAAGCGGGCGCTTTTTGGTTTCAGGGGGTTCAGGTCCAGGGGGGCACGGGCATCGACGATGGCGCAGATGCCACCGAACGGGGCCACCGCCTGGCAGGCGCTGTGCCAGTATTCGTCCAGACTCTGGGTGACCAGGATGCCGTCCACCTGGGGGGGGCCGAGCAACTCCAGTTGCGGCAGCAGTTCCTTGCGGTAGTCCACCACCTGATGGGCGCCCATGGCCTGGCACCAGTTGGCGGAGGTGTCGCGCCCGGCGGTGGCAATCACGGTCAGTCCGAAATGGTGGGCGGCTAGCTGGATGGCGATGGAGCCCACGCCACCGGCGCCGCCGATCACCAGCAGACTTTTCCCTTCACAGTCGCCGGGCCGGAAACCGAGCTGGTCTTCCAGCGCTTCCCAGGCGGTAATGGCCGTCAGTGGCAGGGCGGCCGCTTCCTGCATGCCCAGGCTGTCCGGTTTTTTTGCCACCAGGCGCTCGTCCACACACTGGTATTGGGCATTGCTGCCCTGACGCTGCAGGGCGCCGGCATACCAGACTCGGTCGCCTGCCTGAAAATTCTTCACCTCGGCGCCCACTGCCTCAACCACCCCGGCGGCATCAAATCCCAGTACCCGATAGCCGCCCTGGTCCACCGGACGCTGGCGCAGTTTGGTGTCGATGGGGTTCACGGATACCGCCTGTACAGACACCAGCAGATCCCGGGGGCCGGAAGCCGGCAGGTCCAGCTGGATATCCTCCAGCGCGTGCACATCATCAATGGTTCTGGGTTGATTGAAACCGATCGCTTTCATGCTTTGCCCCTACAACGTAAACACACAAGCTTTGGCCCACTTGGCAGGGCAGACTATGCCACAGTAACCGGATTGTCGCCTTGCGACTGTCGCAAAAACGATAACGTTTTCGGGAGAGCACACGCATGAAGTTCGAGGAATATCGCCAATTTGATGCCATGGGGCTGGCGGAGCTGGTGGGTAAGGGCGAGGTCGCTGCCAGCGAGTTGCTGGAGACAGCCATCGCCAGGGCGGAGCAGGTCAACCCCTCCCTGAATGCGCTGATCATTCCTCTCTATGAGCAGGCCCGGGAACGGGCGGCAGCACCGCTGACGGGTCCGCTGGCCGGGGTGCCCATGCTGGTGAAGGACCTGTTCCAGGAAATGGCTGGCGCGCCCAGCTATCAGGGCAACAAGGCGCGCAAGAAAAACGACATTCGCGCCGACCAGGATTCCACCCTGGTGGCCCGCTGGAAGGCCGCTGGTTTGGTGCCCTTCGGGCGCACCAATACCCCGGAGTTCGGCGCCAAGGGTATCACCGAGCCGGATTCCTATGGTCCGGCCCGCAACCCCTGGAATCCGGATCATACCCCCGGTGGTTCGTCCGGTGGCTCTGCCGCCATGGTGGCATCCGGGGTGGTGCCTGTAGCGGGCGCCAATGACGGGGGTGGCAGTATCCGCATCCCGGCGGCCTGCTGCGGCCTGTTCGGTCTCAAGCCCGGTCGCGGACGCACGCCCTGGGGGCCCACCTTTACCGAAGCCATGCACGGCATTGCGGTGAACCATGTGCTGACCCGTTCGGTGCGTGACAGCGCGCTCTTGCTGGACCTCACTCACGGGGATGAGCGCGGCAGCCTGTTCCATATCGCACCGCCGGCGCAGCCCTATCAGGTGGCTGCGGCATCCCGCCCCGGGACAATGCGGATCGGTTTTTCCACAGCGTCGCCGCTGGGCACCCCGGTGGATCCGGAAGCCGTAAAAGCCGTGGAGAAAACCGTGGCCCTGCTACGGGACCTAGGCCACGAGGTGGTCGAGGCCGAGCCGCAGATGGATGCCAAGCAGATGTGCATGGACTGGCTCTCCGTATGGTTCGGTCAGTGTGCCGCCGAGGTGGATGAAGTGAGGGCGCTGACCGGTTGTGGTGACGATGGGTTCGAGCTGGATACGCTGGCCATCGCCGCCTTTGGGCGCGCGACGCCTGCCCATGAATACGTGAAATGTCAGACGCGCTGGCAGCAGTACATGATCGCGCTGGATACCTTCCTGGAGCAGTATGATTTCTGGCTGACACCGACGCTGGCCATGCCCCCGGCACGCATTGGAGAAATGGCTACACCGGGCTGGCAGCAGAGTGCCCTGAAAATGCTGCTCAAGGTGGGCGGTGAAAAACTGCTGATGAAGACCGGCATGATCGAGCAGATGGCCATGGAAAATTTCAAGTACATGCCCTTCACCCAGTTCGCCAATGTCACCGGGGTACCGGCCATGTCGGTGCCGTTGCACTGGTGCGACTCTTCTTCAGGAAAACCGGGTTTGCCGCTGGGGTCCCAGTTCGTCGGTGGCCATGGCGATGAAGGCAAGCTGCTGGCGCTGGCCGGGCAGCTGGAAGAGGCGGCACCCTGGTTCGACAAGGTGCCGATGTAAAGGCGATCGGTAGGCGCGTCGGGCTCTGTGCCCTACGGTTAGGCGGCGCGATAGCAGACCTGGATGAATAGCATTTTTACCACAGAGGGCACAGAGTTCACCGAGGAAAGAGGGTGAGCTCTGTGGTTTTGTGGTGAAACGGGTTTTGCTTGTCGCGCCACGACGTGATTGGCGCGGCGATCAACAGCGTTAAAAAACAACATAACTACAGATCAGGGTCGCTGAGGGAAGAGGGTTTTCCTCAGTGAACTCTGTGCCCTCTGTGGTGAAATAATCAGTGCACCGCCGCTGCTTTTGCTGCAGGTGAGCGTGCCAGGTATGCCAGCGCCTGTTCCGTGTCACCTTCGTGGATCGGATGGAAGCGGGGAGACAACCAGCGCAGGGTGGCGTTGACCAGGAAGGTGAAGGTGGGCACGTTCTCGGTGCGTTTGCCGGTCTGTTCCAGTTGCATCAGCAATTGCGGTATCAGGGTGCGGCCCATTTTGCGCACGCTGGGGTCCGGGTCCTGACGGGCCAGGCTGCGACCCCCTTCGGAAATGAAGTAGATGAACAGCGGAAAGACGATGGCCATCAGTGCCTGGCGGCTCACGTAGAAACCCAACTGTGATTGGCACAGGTGCTCGAACAGGTCGAACGCCACGGTACGGTGTTCCACTTCTTCGGCCAGGTGCCACTTGAACAGGTCCACCATGGCCGGGTCGCCGTTCTGCTCCCAGGTGTCGTTGTCCATGGCCCACTGACCCAGCACGCCGGTGAAGTGCTCGATGGCGGCGATCAGCCCTACCCGCAGTACCAACCACTGTTTCTGGATCGCCTTGCGCTGCAGCACTTTCAGCCCGAAGGGCGCCTCCCCCAGGAAGGTACCGAACAGCCATTCCACCCGTTGCACATAGTCATCCACGCTCAGCCCGTGACGTTCCAGGTAGAGCTGGGCCTTGCTGTGGGCGCGGGAATGCACCGCTTCCTGGCGAATAAACCCTTCCACGTCGGCGCGTAACTGATCGTCACTGACCAGCGGCAGTGCCTGGTTGTAGACCCGGCAGAACCACAGTTCCCCGGCGGGCAGCAGCAGGTGGATACCGTTGATGATATGGGTGGAAAACGGATCATCCTTGAGCCAGTGCAGTGGCGTATTGTCGAAATCGAACTGCACTCGGCGGGCTTTCAGTTGATGGCGCACAGGGCTGTTCATGGCTGTTGTTCTCCCGTTGTTATGGTCAACACGTCATCAATTCAGGCGGTAATGTCCAGGCGCGCTACCTGCCGGGACAATACCGGGGCAAAGCGGCTGAGCAGTCGGGTGGTCCAGGCTTCGGCCCCCACCAGGGACAGGGCCGGGTTGCTTTGCACCGCATCGAAGATGGCGGCGGCCACCTGGTCCGGGGAAAAATTGCGGCGCTTGTACAGGGCGTCGGCCTTGGCGCGTTTTTCCGCCTGTTGCTCGTCGCTGAGCCCGGCGTACACGGTGCTGTTGGCAATGCCGGTGGCGACAAAGCCGGGGCAAATCGAGGTGACGCCGATATGGTGTTCGGCCAGCTCTGCACGCAGGCATTCGCTGAGCATGTGCACAGCGGCCTTGCTGGTGGAGTAGGCGGCCAGCTTGCGGTTGGGGGCGAAGGCGGCGGCAGAGGCCACGTTGACGATGTGGCCCTTGCGGTGGCCATCAATCATCTGCCGGGCAAACAATCGCGAGCCATGGATCACTCCCCACAGATTGACCTTGAGAAGGCGATCCCAGTCCTTGGTGGAGGTTTCCAGCACGCCGCCGGCCATGCCGATGCCGGCGTTGTTGACCACGATGTCCGCACCGCCCAATTCTTTTTCCACCCAATTGGCCAGGCGCTGCATGGCCTGGGCCGAGCCCACATCCACCTTGCGTGGCCAGGCGGCTGCGCCCCGTTCGCGGGCCTGATCGGCGGTGGTATTGGCACTGTCCTCATTGATATCCACGCACACCAGGTCGGCGCCTTCAGCGGCAAAGCGCAGGGCGGTGGCCCGGCCAATGCCGGACCCTGCGCCGGTGATGACGACGGTCTTGCCGTACAGCGGCAGGCTCAGTCTTTCCGGGCGAACGCGGGCGTGCTGCAGGGCACCGGGCATCTTGCCGCTTTCCACCCCGGCCACGAACTCGCCAATCCAGGTGGCGATGGTGTCCGGGTGGCTCAGCGGTACCCAATGGTTGGCGTTGATATCCCGGCGGTACAGCGCGTCCACCCACTCGTGCAGGTCTTCAAAAAGCTGGGTACCCACGTAGTTGTCACGGGTGGGTACGATCAGTTGCACCGGGCAGGCGGCGTGTCGGGCTTGCGGGTTGATCAGCTTGTTGCGGAAATTGGCGCGATACAGCTGCACGCCGTGCTTGCCGTCCTTGCCCTGGGTGGGGTTGGCTTCCGGCTCCTGCACATTCTCGCGGTGTTTCAGATAGCGAGGCCAGAGCTTGTCCAGGCCACCCTGCCAGGCTCCAGGGGCCAGTACCGGCAAGTGAAAGAAACCGATGTACCAGGAACTGAGTGCCTGCTTGAACACCTTGGTCTTGGCAGAAGGAGACAGATTCAGGGTGCGCCGGCGCATCCAGTGGCCCATGTGATCCAGGCAGGGGCCGGAGATGGTGGTGTAGGACTTGATCCGTGTCTTGAGCGGCCCGTCGGCGGTGACCGATTCCCAGCTCTGGATGGAGCCCCAGTCGTGTCCCACCAGATGAAAATCCCGCCCGGGAATGGTGGCGTCCACCACCGCCGCCAGATCCGCCGACAGCAGGCTCATGCGGTAATCCGCCTGCTTACGCGGTGCCTCGGAGGCACCGGCACCGCGTACATCGTAGCTGATCACGAAGTACTTCTTCGCCAGCCGGTCCGCCACGGGTTGCCAGACACTGTGATTGTCAGGGTAACCATGAACCAGTACCACCGGCACCTTGTTGCTGTCGCCAAAGGTATAGACCTGCAGATTGACCCCCTGGCTGGTCACCGTGGTTGTGGTTGTCATAAGGCTCTCCTGAAGGGTGGTGACGCGAAATCTGGACGACGTCAAGTTTATCGAATGTATCAGTGCTCAATGTAACGGTCAACGAGCAGGGTATGACCATCGGGACCGGGAATCCGGCGCCAGCGGCCAAGGCGGAGTATCACGGCATAGGCCCGGCTGCCATGAGGCTCCCCGGAAGTTCCCGCAAATGCTGGAGCCTTACAATCTTTACCATTTTGAGATTTATTATTGTTTGATATTGATTCTCAACAACAGAAGAATGCCGCCGCTTCTATACCGATTAACGGAACGAACGGGGGATGTAATGACAATGATTCGGGTAGCACTACCACGGCGTGCCTTGCTGGCAGCCTTGACCCTGGCCGTCACGGCAGCACCGGCGGTGGCTGAGCAAAACGGGCAAAGCCATGAGCTGAAAGCGATCAATGTGGTGTCCGCTGCCGGTTTCGAACAGAAGATCACTGAGGCCCCGGCCAGCATTTCCGTGATTGGTGAGCAGGAGCTGCACAGTCGCCCGTTTACCTCGGTGGTGGATGCCGTACGTGAACTGGAAGGGGTGGATGTGGGAGAAACCCGCGACAAGACCGGCCAGGCCTCCGTATCCATGCGCGGTATGGGCTCGGATTACACCCTGATCCTGATCGACGGTCGTCGCCAGAATAATCATGGTGACATCTACCCGAACAACTTCGGCGGCAACCAGTTCAACCATATTCCGCCCATGGATGCCATTGAGCGCATCGAGGTGATCCGTGGTCCGGCGTCCACGCTCTATGGTGCCGATGCCATGGGTGGGGTGATCAATATCATTACCAAGAAGAACTTCGACCAGCCGGCGGCCAGTATTACCGTGGGCGGCACCTTTCAGGAACAGAGCGAGTTCGGTAATGACGTGACCACCGACCTGTACGTTTCCGGCCCGCTGGTGCCCGGCAAGCTGGGTCTGGCCCTGCGTGGCAGTATCTATGACCAGCAGGCATCCGATCCGCAGTTTGATCCCGCCATTGCGCCGGATGGAACGGTTGTCGATCGGGAGCTGGGTTTTGGCGGTGGTGGCCGTACTGTGCGCAACAAGGACATTGCCGGTGGCTTCACCCTGCGCTGGACGCCAGTGGACAACCAGCGAATCTCGCTGGATTACGATCAGTCCGAGCAGGTGTACAACAATGACAAGAGTCAGGTCGGTACCCAGGACAGCGTGGACCGCCTGCCCATGGCCGGCTATGCCAAGAATCAGGAATTCACCCGTGACCAGGTGGCGCTGACCCATGAAGGGGACTGGGATATCGGCTACAGCACCGTTTCCCTGACGCACCTGGCGACTAACAACAAGGGCCGCACCTTGCCGCTGACGGCGGCGGAGCGTGACCAGTATGACCAGATGGTTAGCAACGGGGCCACGGATCAGGAACTGGAAGCGGCCTTCCTGCCGCGCCCGGCGCGCACCCTGGAAAGCCGGGAGTGGCGTCTGGATGGCAAGCTGGAATTACCGGTGAATGATCAGCACTTTGCGGTGCTGGGTACCCAGGTGATTCGTGGCGAGCTGGAAGATGGCGTGCTTGGTCTGGAGGAGGGGCGTAGCGGCCGGATTTCCGACCACAACCTGTGGGCCCTGTTTGCCGAGGATAACTGGACCCCGGTGGACCCTTTTACGCTTACCGCCGGTGTCCGTTACGACAACCATGAAACCTTTGGCGATCAATTCAGCCCACGCCTTTATGGTGTTTATGAACTGACGCCCGCCTGGACCGTGAAGGGGGGCGTCAGTACCGGCTACAAGACGCCCAAGACTACCGATCTGTATTCAGGGATTACCGGGTTCGGCCGCCAGGGCACGCTGCCCTGGGTGGGCAATCCGGACCTGGAGCCGGAAACCAGCGTTAACTCCGAAATCGCCCTTTACTGGGAGAGCGTCAATCGTCATAACTTCAACGTGACCTATTTCCAGAACGATTTTAAAGACAAGATTGTGCGCCAGGACAGCGCGCTGTGTTCTGCCAACGGTGGGCAGAAACCCTGTGTGGATCTGGGCGCCTATGACTCCCTGGGCGGCATCGTCACTCAGCCGGTGAACGTGGACAAGGCGGAAATAAAGGGTGTGGAAGTGGCCGGTCGTTACCAGTTCCTGCCGCGCTGGGCGCTGAAAATGAACTACACCTATATCGACAGCGAACAGAAGAGTGGAGACCAGAAAGGCTACCCGCTGACCGGCACCGCCAAGCACATGGTCAATGCCACCCTGGACTGGCAGACCACTCAGACTTTCGGCATGTACCTGACCATGGCAGGGCGTCACGACCGTTTCCGCGGCTTTGGTCGCAGCGGTCTCAACACCGATTCCAGCGGCGGCGAGTACTGGAAAGATTATGAAATCTTCCACCTGGGTGCACGTTGGGCCATGAATGACACACTCACCTTTACCGCCCGGGTTAACAACCTGCTGGACGAGGACTTCACTACCTATGACACCGCATTTGAAGACGACGGCATGGGTGGCTTCGAGCCGGTTTACTTTGACGACTACAACAACAAGGATGCCCGCCGCAGCTACTGGTTGAGCATGCAGGCACGGTTCTAGTTCAGTTGACAGTGAACAGTTGAAAGTTGACAGCGTCGCGGATTGACGCCTAGCAAAAGGAAGGCAAAGAGGCCGCGTCCAACCGTTGAGCGCGGCCTCTTGCGTTTAGACTAACTCCTGTAGGGTGCACTGAGCCTAAGGCGAACTGCACCATCAAACGCTGGGTCGGTGCAGTTCGCCTTAGGCTC
>NZ_DEXN01000039.1:132513-135456 GCF_002364155.1 Alcanivorax sp. UBA3183 | reverse complement strand
CTTAGGCTCAGTGCACCCTACGATAGTTATTGAAAGGCCGCACCGGAAAACCGGTGCGGCCTTTGAGTTTTCGAGCGGTTTGCGGGGGACTGTCAGGCGCCCTTGCCCTGTGTCAGCGGTGGCCACCAATCCCGGATGGCACCGTCTTGCCACACCGCCAGATCACCGAATTGCAGCAACACGAATTCGCTTTGCGTGGGGCGCAGGAACAGTTGGTCGTCCACTTGCAGGGCATTATCCGGGCTGCCGTTGTACATCATCTGGTTGGTGCTGTGGCCATAGATGCCATTCTCGAGAATACCCGCCGGGGACACCGGCGTGGCCTTCCAGCAACCGCCGTAGATGAAATAGGTCTGGCGACGATTCGGGTCCCAGCGTTGCCATAGCTCACCCAGCGGCAGTGGCCCTGGCAGGTTCAGCCCGTCCCACTGTTTGAGTACTGGCGCAGCGATAAACACGGCCGGTTCGAAATCCGCCAGCAGGGGCAGGTCGAAGTCGCTGGCCTTGACCAGGCAGGAGCCGGCGGCCAGTTCGTTGACCACGGTGCTGTCGTCGTAGAGGCCGATGGTGGGGCTGCCGCCGCCGTTGAAACACAGGGCTTCATCCCGGTAGGCAGGCACCAGTCGGTAGAGGCGTTCGATAAAGCCCTGATAGATGGCCTCGGTTTCCCGGTGGCCTTCCTCGGCGTTCTGGATAAAACCGGGCAGCTTGCCCACATGGGCGTCGTAACCCATGAAACCGCTGAAACGCAGATGCGCCGGGTGGGCCTGAATCAGGCCGATCATTGCATCGAGCTGGTTCGGGTCGCCGAGGCCGCCCCGGTGCAGGCCCACGTCCAGTTCGATATTGATGTTCAGACGCCGGTTCAGGGTCCGGGCCAGTTGCAGGTACTGCTCCAGCCGCTGGCGGGAGTCGATCAGCCACTGCAGTTGCCGATCCGCATCGAAGTCACCGCTCAGCTCGTTGTAGAACTGTCGGGCGGCCTGTACCGGCATGGGCTTGCCCAGCAGCATGTCCACGCCGGGCTCTGCGTCGGCCAGCGCATTCATGAATGGCTGGTGGAATACCATCACCCGGTCGCTGCCAGTCTCGCGCATCACCGTTTGTATCATCGGCACACTGGGCAGAGATTTGGCCACGATGCGCAACGCGCAGCGCGACGGCAGCATGGCCTTCAGGGTGTGGCAGTTGCGCACCAGGCGCTGCTGATCCACCAGCATCAGTGGCCGGCCGGGGCCGGCGTTACGCAGGTGGTCATTGATGACCTGGAAGTAGGGTGTATGCGGTGCCCCCTGATTACCCGGGCGCAGCAGCCAGCCGCCTGCGGCCAGGGCGCCCAGCCCGATCAGAAATCCACGGCGTTTCATCCGGTTTCTCCAAACAGGGTGTTCAGGTGTTGGTTCAGCATCCGTCCCTGTGGGTCCAGCTCCCGGCGCACGGCCTGAAAGCGATCAAAGGCGGGATACATCTCGCGCAGTTCCCGCTGGCCCAGGGTATGCAGCTTGCCCCAGTGCGGGCGGCCGGCGTAGCGGCGCAGGATCGGCTCTACAGCAGTAAACAGCGGCTGATAATCCTGTGCGAAGTATTGATGGATAGACAGGCTGGCGCCGGGACGATCGTGGTACATGGACAGCAAGCGATCATCGGCAGCCACATAGCGGAATTCGATGGGGAAGAACACATTGATGTCCTGCTTGCGAATGGTCTCGCAGACTTCCTGCAGGCAGGCGATGCCGTCTTCCGCTGGCACCGTGTATTCCATTTCGTTGAAACGCACCGTGCGGCGGTTGGCGAAAACCTTGTGGGCAGGGCCGACATAGGTGCTGTCTTCCACGAACAGGGTGACCAGTTTCTGCAGATTAGGGGTCAGCCAGCCGGCGCGCATGGCCAGTTTGCAAACCAGCTCCAACAGATCGTTGCTGTCTTCCCGTTCGCTGCTGTCGTCGGGGTCGTCAGTGATTTCCATGGTCTTGACGATGGCCTGCTCGCCCAGCGGGAAGGCAAAAAATTCGATGTGGCGGACGTTGTCCTTTTCCTGCTCCACGAAATCCATGGCTTCCTGCAGGGGCAGGGTCCAGGTGCGTTCCTTGAGCCGGTAGGCGGGTTCGTGGCGAAAACCGACCTCGCTGACTACGCCCAGGGCGCCGACGCTGCAGCAGGCGGCCAGAAAGGCGTCGCCGTCGTCCCGGGTCAGGTTCAGGGCTTCGCCGTCAGCCAGGATCAGGCGCAGGCTTTCCACCTGGCCGGACAGGCTCTGCAGAGCGGTGCCGGTGCCATGGGTGCTGGTGGCAATGGCGCCGGCCAGGGATTGCAGGTTGATATCCGGTTCGTTGGCGAAGCTGTAGCCCATACCATTGGCCTGGGCGCTGGCCATGGCCAGTCGGGTACCACCACCGTAGGTGAAGATATCGCCGTCCTGACCTCGCAGTCCGGCCAGGGCTTCCAGAGACACCAGGGTGTCATCGCTGGGTACCACGGCACTGAACGAATGGCTGCCGCCGAAGGGGCGAATGGTGCCGCTGCTGTCGCGCAGGGTCTGGCGCAGCTGTGCTTCGCTGGTGGCAAAGACCAGATTGGCCGGGTTGGCGCTCTGGTTGCCGGACCAGTTCTGCCAGGCTGGCGCCTTTTCAGTTTCGGCCAGCAGGGCCTGGGGCGCCAATGCGCCAGTGGCCCCGGCACTGGCCAGGGCCTTCAGGAAACGGCGGCGGTCAATGGAATTCAACAAGGCCATGGTGCATCCTTTTGTTATTTGGCACCATCGTACAAGAAAGGCAGTGAATAGTTAATAGTGAATAGTTAACAGTTGCGCGGGCGGCGTGAGACGGTTCTGCCGGATCAGTCGCCGCGCTCAGGTTTTGAACGCGGCCTCGCAGGTTAAAACGCGCAACAAATCTTGACAAGGTATGCGGGCCGGGCAGCCTTCACTGTTCACTGTTCACTGTT
>NZ_DEXN01000039.1:121835-132420 GCF_002364155.1 Alcanivorax sp. UBA3183 | reverse complement strand
TGTTCACTGTTCACTGTTCACTGATCCCCAGGCTTTCCCACATCTCATCCACCCGCTGCTTCACTGCCGGGCTCATGCTGATGGCGCGGCCCCATTCACGGTCGGTTTCGCCGGGCCATTTGCTGGTGGCGTCCATGCCCATCTTGGAGCCCAGGCCGGAGACCGGGGAGGCGAAGTCCAGGTAATCGATGGGGGTGTTTTCAATCAGCAGGGTGTCGCGGGCCGGGTCCATGCGGGTGGTCATGGCCCAGATCACGTCTTTCCAGTCGCGGGCATTCACATCGTCATCGCAGACAATCACGAACTTGGTGTACATGAACTGACGCAGGAAGGACCACACCCCCATCATGACCCGCTTGGCATGGCCCGGGTACTGCTTCTTCATGGTCACTACCGCCATGCGGTAGGAGCAGCCTTCCGGGGGCAGGTAGAAATCCACGATCTCCGGGAACTGCTTTTTCAGGATCGGCACGAAGATTTCGTTCATGGCCACGCCCAGCACTGCCGGCTCATCCGGTGGACGCCCGGTGTAGGTGCTGTGATAGATCGGGTCGCGGCGGTGGGTGATGCGTTCCACGGTGAATACCGGGAAACGTTCCACTTCATTGTAATAGCCGGTGTGGTCGCCGAACGGGCCTTCCTCGGCCATTTCGCCCGGGTAGATATGGCCTTCCAGCACAAATTCGGCGCTGGCGGGGACTTGCAGGTCGTTACCGATGCATTCCACCAGTTCGGTTTTCGAGCCACGCAGCAGGCCGGCAAAGGCGTATTCGCTGAGGGTGTCGGGCACCGGGGTGACCGCACCGAGAATGGTGGCCGGGTCGGCGCCCAGGGCTACTGCCACCGGGAAGGGCTCGCCGGGATGTTGCTGTTGCCACTCCTGGAAATCCAGGGCGCCGCCGCGGTGGCTGAGCCAGCGCATGATCAGCTTGTTACGGCCGATCAGTTGCTGGCGGTAGATGCCCAGGTTCTGGCGTTCCTTGTTGGGGCCACGGGTGATCACCAGCGGCCAGGTCACCAGCGGGCCGGCGTCGCCGGGCCAGCAGGTCTGGATGGGTAACTGGTACAGGTCGACGTCATCGCCTTCCAGCACCTTTTCCTGGCAGGGGCCGGACCCGCGCAGCTTGGGGCTCATGCTCAGTACCTTGCGGAACACCGGCAGTTTTTCCCAGGCGTCACGCATGCCCTTGGGCGGTTCCGGTTCCTTGAGAAAGGCCAGCAGCTCACCCAGTTCGCGCAGCTCCTCTACGGACTCGCGCCCCATGCCCAGGGCCACCCGCCGTTCCGTGCCAAACAGGTTGCCCAGCACCGGGGTGCCGAAGCCCACCGGGTTTTCAAACAGCAGGGCGGGGCCGCCGGCTCGCAGGGTGCGGTCGCAGATTTCGGTCATTTCCAGATTTGGGTTTACCGGTGCAGTGATGCGCTTGAGCTCGCCGAGCTGTTCGAGTTGTTGCAGGAAGTCACGCAGGTCGCGGTATTTCATGGCGTTCCTTGTTGTTTGGATAACCAGAAAGATTGTGTCGCGAGTATAGCAGGCTGGGGGTGAGCGGCGAGTCAGAGGTAGGCGAGTTCTACGAAGTCCCGGTAGGAGCTCCTCTTGAGGTGCGAACCCGAGCCTCAGCGAAGGGAAGACAGCGGTGGGCTTGTTCCGGTAAAAAAAACAAAACCCCGCGTAAGCGGGGTTTTGTGTGTTGCGGGAAGCGTCTCTTATTTGCGCTTCATGGACTCGAAGAATTCCAGGTTGGTCTTGGTATGCTTCATGCGGTCGATGAGGAATTCCATGGCGCCGATTTCGTCCATGGGATGCAGAACCTTGCGCAGGATCCACATCTTCTGCAGTTCATCTTCGCTGACCAAGCGCTCTTCGCGGCGGGTGCCGGACTTGCGGATGTTCATGGCCGGGAAGACGCGCTTCTCTGCTACCTTGCGATCCAGGTGCAGTTCCATGTTGCCGGTGCCCTTGAATTCTTCGTAGATCACTTCATCCATTTTGGAGCCGGTGTCTACCAGGGCAGTGGCCAGGATGGTCAGGCTGCCGCCTTCCTCGATATTTCGTGCGGCACCGAAGAAACGCTTGGGCTTTTCCAGGGCATGGGCGTCCACACCACCGGTGAGTACCTTGCCGGAGCTGGGCTGCACGGTGTTATAGGCCCGTGCCAGACGAGTGATGGAGTCGAGCAGGATGACTACGTCCTGCTTGTGCTCTACCAGTCGCTTGGCTTTCTCGATCACCATCTCGGCAACCTGCACGTGACGTGCGGGGGGCTCGTCGAAGGTCGATGCCACCACTTCGCCGCGTACGGTGCGTGACATCTCGGTCACTTCTTCCGGACGCTCGTCAATCAGCAGCACAATCATGTGCGATTCGGGGTTGTTGCGGGCAATGGACTGGGCCACGGTTTGCAGCAGCATGGTCTTGCCGGCTTTTGGCGGTGCCACGATCAGGCCGCGCTGCCCTTTGCCGATCGGCGCCACCAGATCGATCACCCGGCTGGTGATGTCTTCGGTGGAGCCATTACCTGCTTCCATGACGAAACGTTCGGTTGGGAACAGCGGCGTCAGGTTTTCGAACAGGATCTTGTTCTTGGCGTTTTCCGGCCGGTCAAAGTTGATCTCGTTGACCTTGAGCATGGCGAAATAGCGTTCGCCATCCTTGGGAGGCCGGATCTTGCCGGAAATGGTGTCGCCGGTGCGCAGGTTGAAACGGCGGATCTGGCTGGGAGAAACGTAAATGTCGTCCGGTCCGGCCAGGTAAGAGCCCTCTGCGGAACGAAGGAAGCCGAAACCATCCTGCAGGATCTCCAGCACCCCGTCTCCGTAGATATCGGAGCCGTTCTTGGCGGCGCGTTTGAGGATGGAAAAGATTACGTCCTGTTTGCGGGTTCTTGCCAGGTTCTCGAGGCCGAGTTCCTTGGCAATGTCCAGAAGTTCTCCAATCGGCTTCTGCTTCAGTTCAGAAAGATTCATTGGCGTCTAGTTTGATGTCTTTGAATGAATTGAGAGGGTGCACCACAGGTGGTGCGGCGGTTGTTTTGATAATCTGGTTGATTCGGAATCTGGCCCGGCAAGCCTATAAAGGGGGCCATCAGGAAAAGGTAACCAGAGGTTCCGAAAGACTTGCTAAGGGGATGCTTGTTGTAAGCTGGTTCTGGAATCTACCACTGGAACAACAGGCTGTCTAGTCTTTGCTGGTAGTAATAAAACGTAACACCCCCGCCGGGCAGCGGGGGTGTTAGTGGGGGGTGCTGTCTGTCTTAGAGAGTGCTGTCCAGGAATGCGGCCAGCTGGCTCTTGGACAGGGCGCCCACCTTGGTGGCTTCCACGTTGCCGTTCTTGAACACGGTCAGGGTGGGAATGCCGCGAACGCCGTATTTCTTGGGCGTTTCCGGGTTGTCGTCGATGTTGATCTTGGCAATGGTCAGCTTGTCACCGTACTCGCCGGCCAGTTGCTCCAGGATCGGCGCGACCATTTTGCAGGGGCCGCACCAGGGTGCCCAGTAGTCTACCAGCACCGGGCCGTCTGCATTGATGACCTGGGCTTCGAAGTCCGCGTCGGTCACATTGATAATCTCGCCGCTCATTGAATTCTCCTGAGATAGGGGGTTAGCTGGCCCGACGGGCGGGCTGTTGCGATGATGGATAATATCAGGTCGCGGGTGCCGAATTTCAAGCGAGTGAGTAAATTATCGCGGTAGAGTTTGCCTATGACACCGTAACGCCATGATATTCCGTTAGAATTCGGGGGCGTTTATCAATTCTCTGTCTACCCGTGGTGGGCAGGAAAAGGGCAATGGCCTTTCAGGAAAGGAGTGCATATGGAACATGGCGAGCATCTGGCGGCCATTGACCTGGGGTCGAACAGCTTTCACATGGTAGTGGCCCGCCAGGCCCATGGTGAGGTCCAGATCCTGGATGGGTTGTCCGAGAAAGTGCAACTGGGGGCCGGGCTGGACCGGGATAACCGACTGGACGCGGACACCCAGGAGCGGGCGCTGGATTGCCTGGGCCGCTTTGCCCAGCGGATTGCCGGTATTCCCCGCGGCAGTGTGCGCGTGGTCGGCACCAATACCCTGCGTCAGGCCCGCAATGCCCGGGAGTTCATCGAGCGGGCGGAAGCGGTGCTGGGGCACGATATCGAGATCGTCGCCGGGCGCGAGGAAGCTCGTCTGATTTATCTGGGGGTGGCGCACAGCCTGGCGGATGATGCTGGCCAGCGGCTGGTGGTGGATATCGGTGGCGGCTCCACGGAATTGATCATCGGCGAGCGTTTCGAGTCCACCGAAACCGAATCCCTGCACATGGGCTGTGTCAGTTTTGCCCAGCGTTTCTTTATTGATGGCAATATCACGGAAAAGGCCTTTGACCGGGCAGTGACCGCCGCCCGCCAGGAAGTGCTGTCGATCCACGCCAACTACCGGCGTCTGGGTTGGCAGCAGGCGGTGGGGGCGTCCGGCACGATCAAGGCGATTAGCCAGGTGTGCGTGGATAACGGTTGGTCTGAAACCGGCGTCACCATGGAGGGCCTGAAGAAGGCCCGCAAAAAAGTGATCAAGGCCGGCAAGGTGGAGCAGCTGGACCTGAAGGGGCTGCGCGAGGATCGCAGGGCCATCTTTCCCTCCGGTCTGGCGATTCTCTACGGCATCTTCGAACAGCTGAGCATTGAGCAGATGGAGGTGTCCGGCGGTGCCCTGCGGGAGGGGCTACTGTACGACCTGCTGGGACGGTTCGGCCATGAGGATGTGCGCGAACGCAGCATCCAGTCGCTGATGAGTCGCCATCATGTGGAGCGCACCCAGGCTGAGCGTGTCTGTGACACGGCGATGGGACTGTATCGGCAGGTGGCCAAAAGCTGGCAACTGGACGATGACGAATTGGCTGACACCCTGCGCTGGGGCGCGTTGCTCCACGAGGTCGGCCTTGCCGTCTCCCATAGCCAGTTCCACAAGCATGGCGCCTACCTGGTGACCAATTCAGACCTGCCCGGGTTTTCCCGTCAGGAGCAGCAGGCGGTGGCGGTGCTGGTGCGTGGCCACCGTCGCAAGCTTCCCCTGTCTGCCCTGTCGGAGCTACCCGACGATGAGCAGCAGGGCCTGTTGCGGTTATGCCTGGTGTTGCGACTGTCTGCTCGCCTGCATCATGCCCGCTGTGATGAAGTCATTCCCGAGATGGTACTGAAAGCCGAAGGCAATACCTTGTCCCTGCAGTTTCCGGAGCACTGGCTGGAAGAGCATCCCCTGACACTGGCGGATCTGGAACAGGAACAGGATTATTTTCGTGCTGGAGGCTATGAGTTGAGGTTGGTTGATAATTGAGAATGGATAATTGATAACGGCGCGGATTGGTGTTGCTGTTGTCTTTGAATGCAAGAGGCCGCGTCCAAGCGTTTGGGCGCGGCCTCTTGCGTTTCAGGGCCTGATGCCCTTTCCCGCGAGTTATCAATTATCCATTCTCAATTATTAATGAAGAATTCAGCTTCCTCCCAAGGTTTCCAGTAATACGTGCTGTGCGATGAAGCTCTCCTGCCCGTCCTGGGGCAGGGCGTGCAGATAGTTTCCATCTGCCTGCAGCAGCCAGGCACGGCTGTTATCGCGCAGGTAAAAATGCAGCCCCTGCTCGATTACCTGGGCCTTGAGTACCGGGTCATTGATCGGGAAGCAGGTTTCCACCCGGTTGAACAGGTTGCGATCCATCCAGTCGGCGCTGGAGCAATACACCAGATCTTCTCCACCATGATGGAAGTGGTAGATACGGGTGTGTTCCAGAAAGCGTCCGATCACAGAGCGCACCCGGATATTCTCTGACAGACCTGGCACACCCGGTTTCAGGCAGCAAATACCGCGCACGATCAGATCAATCTCTACTCCCGCCTGGCTGGCCCGGTACAAGGCCTGGATGATTTTTTCTTCGGTGAGTGAGTTGAACTTGGCAATGATACGGGCGGGCTTGCCGGCAGTGGCCTGCTGCGTTTCAAAGTCGATCCATTCGATCAGCGAGGGGTGCAGGGTAAAGGGGGAATGCTTGAGCTGCTTGAGCCGCGCCGCCTTGCCCATGCCGGTGAGCTCCTGGAAGATCTTGTGCACGTCCTGGCAGATGCCTTTCTCGCAGGTCATCAGGCCGTAGTCGGTGTACAGCTTGGTCGTCTTGGTATGGTAGTTGCCGGTACCAAGATGCACGTAGCGTTTGATGCCGTCGCCTTCGCGGCGCACCACCAGCAGCATCTTGGCGTGGGTCTTGTAGCCCACCACCCCGTACACCACGATGGCACCGGCTTCCTGCAGGCGTCGCGCCCCTTCGATATTGGATTCCTCGTCGAAGCGGGCACGCAGTTCCACGATGGCGGTCACTTCCTTGCCATTACGGGCGGCGGTTTCCAGATGATCGAGAATCTCTGACTTGGTACCGGTACGGTATAGGGTCTGCTTGATGGCCAGCACCTTGGGATCGCGGGCCGCTTCTGCCAGCAGATTGATCACCGGCTGGAAGGACTCATAGGGGTGATGCAGCAGAATGTCGCCTTGATCCATGGCGTCGAAAATGGTGTCGGCTTTTTTTACCGCCGGCGCCAGTTTCGGTGAGAAAGGCGAGTAGTGCAGGCGTGGGCGGTTCACGCTGGTGAACATGCGAGCCAGGTTCACCGGGCCATTCACCTCGTACAGATCGATCTCGGTCAGTTCGAACTGCTCCAGCAAATAATCAATCAGATGACGTGGGCAGTTGTCGGCCACTTCCAGGCGCACCTCGTCCCCATAGCGCAGGGAAAGCAGCTGCCCTTTCAGGGCGCTGGCCAGGTCTTCCACATCCTCGTCCACTTCCATGTCCGCATTGCGGGTAACCCGGAACTGGTAACAGCCGGTGGCCTTCATGCCCGGGAAAAGATCGGAGACGTGGGCGTGAATCATGGACGACAGGAACACAAAGTTATCGTCACCACTCTCGCTGATCTCGTCAGGAATACGAATCAGACGGGGCAGGGAGCGGGGAGCGGGAACAATGGCCAGACCGGTCGAGCGACCAAAGGCATCCTTGCCGTCCAGCGATACGATAAAGTTCAGGCTCTTGTTGACCAGCCGCGGGAACGGGTGAGAAGGGTCCAGCGCAATTGGTGTGAGCACTGGGTAGATCTGTTCGCGGAAATATTTTTTGACCCATTCCACCTGTGCTTCGGTCCAGTCTTCGCGGCGAAGAAAGTCTACCCCTTCCTCGCGCAGAGCCGGCAGCAGGATGTTGTTAAGGATGTGGTATTGGCGGTCCACCGCGTCATGGGTGATACGGCTGATTTCTTTCAGCACTTCTTCGGCCAGCATGCCGTCGGGCCCTGGCTGGCCGGTGTGGGTTTCCAGCTTGTTCTTCAGTCCGGCCACACGGATCTCGAAAAATTCATCCATGTTGCTGGAAAAAATCAGCAGAAAGTTCAGCCGTTCCATCAAGGGATGGCTGTCGTCCATGGCCTGTTCCAGCACCCGCAGGTTGAACTGCAACAGGCTCAGCTCCCGGTTGAAATAGTAGTCCGGGTTGTTGAGGTCGATGGCGCTGTGTTCGCTGGCAATGTCATTCATTGGCGTCGTCCTGACCGGGCCGTTTGCAAAGACCCTATTGCATGACATTAATGTGACACGGTAATGACAGGTGCAAAATGATTTTGTGTTAACGGGCTTTTCAGCAGCCTGTTAAGCAGGATAGCGCGCGGATCGGGGAGGCGGGAAGTGGAGATGAAATAATAAAGCCGCCCGCAGGCGGCTTTATGGATACTCAGCCCTGGAAGATCCAGGATTGCTGGATGATGTCCAGCTCCTGCATCTCCTGTTCGGTTGGGGCGCGGCCTTCAGCAGCGGCCAGGCTCGACAGGCTCAGGGTGGCGATCAATATAAAGCTACGCATTGCAATTGCTCCTCGGGTCAGAGACCCAGTCATCAGAATCAGCAGAAAACGGCGAAATTATAACCATTTGTTCATATAAGCCATTGGCTGTTCCTGCCGGGATTCACGGCTCCGGGGGCCATCCCTGGAATCGGGCCGGCTTGTCTGTGAGGATAAAGCAATATAAAGTGCAAATACACTAAATGGTAGTCATGATGCAGCGAGGCGCCTTTTGGTTTCTTTAAGTGTATATACATTAAAGGAGAAGGGTTATGTTGCTATCCGTTTTTCAAACCTTGATGGCCGGCTACAGTCGGCTGCTGCCAGGCAGCGCCAGTGATACGGCTCTGCATCTGTTGACTACGCCCCGGGTGTCCAGGGGGCCATTGTCGTTCCGCACATCAGAGCCGGATCTGACTGTTTCGCTGGGTGAGCGGGCGCAACTGGCGATATGGCAGGGTGGCGACGAGGCCGCGCTGTTTGTGCATGGGTGGTCCGGCCGGGCCACACAGATGTTGCCCTTCATCGATGCAGTGAATGGCAATCGATATACCCGCTACGCCCTGATTTTACCGGGGCATGGAGAGCAGGCGGATGGGCCGGCCCATGTGGGGGATTTCATTGCCGCGATTCGTCTGGCGCTGGATTTTATCGGTGGTCCGGTGTCCGTTGCGCTGGGGCATTCCATGGGCGCCGGGGCTCTGGCCCATGTGGCCGCGCAGGAAAGCCGTATCGAGAGGCTGGTGCTGATTGCCGGACCGGCGGAATTTCGCGGCATGGTCAATAATTTCGCTTCGTTTCTGCATCTGGGTGAGCGGGCACGACTCCAGCTTCTACAGAAAATGGCCGCCCGGGTGGGGATTGGTTTCGATGCACTGAATATAGCGCGGTTGGGCAAGCAGATTCGTGGCCCGGTATTGCTGATCCATGATACCGGTGACAGGGAGATTCCTTTTGCGGAGGGGCTGCGTCTGCAACAAGCCATTCCAGAGGCTACGCTGCATCAAACGCAAGGGTTGGGTCATCGCAAAGTGCTCAGGGATGCGGCGGTGATCGATACCGTTAAAGCGTTTTCGGATTCGCCCCTGCCTTCTCAAGCGCCGCTTAAAGCTCTTGCTTGACCCGGGTACTGAAGCGATGAAGTTGACTGGCCATATTGTCCCACTCCTCTTTGCCGACCAGTGACTCGAAAGCGTTCTGGGCTTCCTGCCAGCGTATCAGTGCCCGCTGGTAGAGAGCCTCGCCATCGGCAGTGAGCGACAGACCTAGTGAGCGTTTGTTGCCGGTGGGCTCGGATTCCACCAGCCCTTTCTCGATCAGTTTGTCCACGGTGCGCTGCAGGGAGGTACGCTCCATGCCCAGCCATTCGGATAACTGAAAAATGGATTCCGGCGGTTGTGCCTTGATGGCATTGAGGATGGAAAACTGGGTAATGCGCAGGCCGGTATCTGCCAGCTTGTTGTTGTAGAGGCGGGTGACCAGACGTGACAGCACCCGGGAATGCAGGGCGGCGCAATGGCGACCCACTTCCAGGGGGGCGAGGGTGTCGGTCTTGTCCTGGCCCATTGGAGAGCTCCGCTAATGTATTGGTGTATATGCATTATAGGATGCGGGCCGGTGCCCCTGTCCAGCGCATGCTGTGGGGTATTGCGCTCAATGGAGCGAATGCGCTGGACGGGGTCTCTCAGATCAGCCTTTCAGTTTCTGCGCAGCCGCCTTGGCAAAGTAGGTGAGGATGCCGTCGGCGCCGGCACGTTTAAAGGCCAGCAGGGATTCCATCATTACCTTGTCCTGGTCCAGCCAGCCATTCTGGAAGGCGGCCATGTGCATGGCGTATTCACCGCTCACTTGATAGGCGTACACCGGCACTTTGAATTCGTCCTTTACCCTGCGCACCACGTCCAGGTAGGGCATGCCGGGTTTAACCATCACCATGTCGGCGCCTTCGGCCAGGTCCAGGGCAATTTCGTGCAGGGCCTCGTCACTGTTGGCCGGGTCCATCTGGTAGGTGGTCTTGTCCGCCTTGCCCAGGTTGCCGGCGGAGCCCACGGCGTCACGGAACGGTCCGTAGTAGGCGCTGGCGTACTTGGCGGAGTAGGCCATGATGCGGGTGTGGATATGGCCGTTCGCTTCCAGAGCGTCGCGGATGGCGCCGATGCGGCCGTCCATCATGTCCGAGGGGGCGATCACGTCGGCGCCGGCTTCCGCCTGGGACAGGGCCTGTTTGACCAGGGCGTCCACGGTGTCATCGTTGAGCACGTAGCCATTGTCGTCGATGATGCCGTCCTGGCCGTGGGTGGTGAACGGGTCCAGGGCGCCATCGGTGATCACACCCATTTCCGGCACCGCTGCCTTGATGGCGCGTACCGCCCGCTGGGCCAGACCATCCGGGTTCCAGGCTTCCTTGCCGTCCAGGGTTTTCACATCGGCGGGGGTCACCGGGAAAAGGGCCATGGCGGGGACTCCCAGCCTGGCCAGTTCCTCGGCTTCCCTGACCAGCAGATCCGCACTCATGCGTTCCACGCCGGGCATGGAAGCCACCGTCTCGGTCTGATTTTTGCCTTCCAGCACAAACACCGGATAGATCAGATCGTCCACGGTGAGGGTGTTTTCGCGCATCAACCGGCGGGAGAAGTCGTCGCGGCGCATGCGGCGCAGACGGGTGGCGGGCCAGGGGGCGCGGGTGACAGACATGGGGCGGAGTCCTCTAGTAACATGGGGCGCCCGA
>NZ_DEXN01000039.1:120092-121783 GCF_002364155.1 Alcanivorax sp. UBA3183 | reverse complement strand
AATGACGAGAGTTTAGCAAGAGCGGTAGACGATGGAAAAACAGCCGGCCTTTCACCTGGCCTTTATGGTGAATGACCTGGAAGAAGCGGCAGACTTTTACTGCCGGGTGTTGGGTGGCCGCCGGGGGCGGGATGCCCCTAACTGGGTGGATATTGATCTGCATGGCCATCAGCTTTCCCTGCACAAAGGTGAGGATCTGACTCCGATCCAGGGCTACAGTGAGGTGGATGGCCATCCGGTGCCCATGCCGCACTTTGGCGTGGTGCTGGATTTCGCCCGCTGGGAAACCCTGGTGGAGCGCATTTACGACAATGACTGGCCGTTCCTGCTCAAGCCCCGCGAGCGTTTTGTGGGGCAGCCCGCCGAGCAGGGCACGTTTTTCGTGCAGGACCCCACCGGTAATACGCTGGAGTTCAAGGGACTGCGCGAGATCGATCGTATCTTCGAGGTGTAACCATCATGGGCCGCTGGCGACCAAAAAGCATTCCTGCTTCCAAGTACATCACCGCCGAAGGCTACAAGAAGCTCAACGATGAGCTGCAATACCTGTGGAAGGAAAAGCGCCCGGCAGTGACCCAGTCAGTGCAGGAGGCCGCTGCCCAGGGGGACCGGTCCGAGAATGCCGAATATATCTACGGCAAGAAGCAGTTGCGCGAGATCGACGGGCGGGTACGTTTTCTGAGCAAGCGTCTGGATGACATGACCGTCGTGGAGCGTTTGCCGGAAGATCAGAGCAAGGTGTTCTTCGGTGCCTGGGTGGAGCTGGAGAACGAGGACGGTGACACCGAAACCTACCGTCTGGTGGGGCCGGACGAAACCGATGCCAAGAGACATTACATCAGCATCGATGCGCCACTGGCACGGGCTTTGCTGAAGAAACAGGTGGATGATGAGGTGGTGGTAGACACCCCCGCCGGCGAGCGTTGCCTGTTCATCAGTCGCATCTGGTATGAGCAGGGCGAGAGGCGTTGAGCGAACCCTTGCCGATCGGTGTTGTCTGTTCATCACTGCTAACAACATGATAATCGAAGGCTTATAGCCCATGAGCGCCAATCGCCGTATCTGGTTCTTTATCCGCAAGTCCCTGCTGGGTGGCCTGACCATTCTGTTGCCCATTTCCATCATCGTGTTTTTCTTCCGCTGGATTTACCAGACGGTGACGGAAATGATCGCGCCGTTTACCACGGTATTTATCCGTGCCTTTGAGCTACCCAAATTCGTGGCCGACTGGTTGTCGGTGCTAGCGGTTCTGGTGCTGTGTTTTCTGGTTGGCACCCTGGTGGCCACCCGGGTGGGTAGCTGGCTGTGGCATCAGTGGGAAGAGAACGTGATGACCCGGTTGCCGGGTTACAAGACGGTGAAAGAAGTGATCGGCCAGCTAATGGGCAGCAACAGCGACAGCCCGTTCAGTCGTGGTGAGGTGGCAAGGGTGTGGCTGTATGGTCGTGATACGGATGTGTCGGTGACCGCGCTGGTGACCTCCCGCCATGCGGATGGCCATGTCACCCTCTTCGTTCCCACCGGCCCCAATCCCACCAGCGGGTTTATCTATCATGTAGACCAGAATCTGGTGGAGCTGCACCCGGAAATCGGCGTGGAGAGCATGATGAAAACCGTGGTGTCATGCGGCGCAGGCACGGCGGCGTTGTTCAAGACCGACAAGGCATAAGAGCTACGAGCTACGAGCTACG